>JAVBOS010000169.1:0-2541 GCA_031550255.1 Anaeroplasmataceae bacterium
TTTTTCACCATAATTGGATCAATGCTTTTAGTGGTAACATTAGTGGCATGTGGTATCAAATTATTAGAATTTAAAGAAGCCTCATACACTATTGCATTTGGGGATTCTGTAGCTTTTAGTGATATTATTAATGTTGACCCAGTAGATGCAAAATATACGGTTACGGTTGATAATGAAAATATTTTAAAAGTTGATGCAGAAAATAAATTAATTGAAGCAATTGATATTGGAACAACAAAAGTCAACGTGAAAGTAAAAAAAGAAAATAAATCACTTGATGTAACAGTTGTTGCTAAAAAGTTAGCAAAACCAGTTGGAAGTATTGCAAGTGATGTGTTAACATGGACTGCAGTATCGAATGCTAATGGCTATATTGTTACTGTTGGTGATGTATCTGTTGATTTAGAAAAAACAGTTTTATCATATGATTTAACTACTAACCAAAGCTTTGAACCAGGTGCAAGAGAAGTTAAGTTAGCAGCTAAAGGTAATGGAACTTACTATTCAACATCAGATGCTACATCAATTAAAACAGATTATAAGGTTGTTAGAGAAGTAAAAAATCCAACAAACTTTAGAGAAGCTGATGGAAAACTTATTTGGGATGCTGTACCAGGTGCTACTTCATATGTTGTTAAAGTAGGTAATGGTGCTGAACAAACAGTTACTTCACCTGAAGTTGCCTTTGTAAACCAACCAACTAATCAAGTAGTTACTATTAAAGTTAAAACTACAGATCAATATTATACTGAAAAAGCAGATGCTTATAAATTTGAATATGCTAATATTATTTTAAATTCTGCTCCTGCTGATGAAAATGGAAAATACAGTGAAAATGGTTCACATTTAATGATCATTGGTATGAAACAAGAATATGCATTTACAGTAAAAAATCTTATTATTCCTGATTCAATAGGTGGTAAAAATATTACTGGTATTGATTGGCGTGCATTTGATAAAGCAGATGAAAGATATAAAGATTATAAGAATAGTGAAAATGTGTTATTAAAAAATTCTGACTTCGCTTTTGAAGAAATAACTTTAGGTGCAAATGTTAAAAATATTGGTCATTCTGCATTCTTAGATCAAAAGAAATTGAAAATAGTAAATATAAATAACAGTTTAAAAACTATAGAATACAACGTATTTATGGGTGCTTCAGCTTTAACGAATATTAACTTTAATGCTGCCCAAGTTCAATTAGGTGGAAGTGTGTTTGAATGGACTGGAGATAAAGCAAAAGTATTTACTTTTTCTGGAACAAATATTCCTACATATGAATCAGGAAAAACAAATCAATATGATAGCGCAGAAGGATTTGTATTCCTACTTACAAATGATAATTATGCAACATTAGTTGCAACTACAGATCTTACTGTAGCACCATATAAAACAGGTGGTAAATCAAGAGTTACTTTAGCAACTAAACTTGATGCAGTTGAAACTACATTAACAGGTACTATATTATCTTGGGAAGCATCTACTTATGAAAGTTTAGACGTTAAATATGATATTTATGTTGATGGTGTAAAAGAATTTAGTACTAAGGAATTAGAATTTGATTTAAATAACATTCCAAGAGGTGGGACATTTAAAGTAACTGTAGTTGTATCAAAAACTTACTTTGAATCAGGCGATCACTCAAATGAAGAAGAAATTACTTTAGAACCAATTGTAGCAACTCCAAACGTTACTGCAAGTGAAGAAACAGGTAAATTAACTTGGAATGAAATTGAAAATGTAACAGAATACAATGTTTATTTATACAATAATGAAACAAAAGTATATGATTTGGTTAACACTATAAGTGCTACAGATGATTCTGATGAAGATACAACTGTTTCATATACTTATTCAACTAATATTGCTCATCATAAATACATTATCAAAGCAGTTGGTGTAGACGGATATAGAGATTCTTATAAAGCAGAATTAATTGCTTCAACTAGATATATATTAGTAAAACCTATTTTATCTATTGAAAATGGAAATCTAGTATGGAATGAAATTGAAAATGCAACACATTATGCATTATACGTTCTTGAACCTGAAGCAACTGAATATGTCTTATATGGAGAATTATTAACACAAAATTCCTTTGCGTTAAGAGTTTTAGAAACATTAGGTTTAACAAAATTAAAATTAATTGCAATTCATGATGAAGGAAAAGACGTTGTAGTTGCAGATAAACTATATTTAGACTCTCCTGAAAGTGAAGTAATTGAATATACAGTATCAAAATTGCCATTACCAGAATTTACAAATGTAGCATTAACTGCTAATGTATTAACTTGGGATTCATTAGGTGAAAATGTTGCTGACTATAATATTTATGTAGATGGTACTAAAGTTGGTACTGTTGCAGGTGATCAAGTAACTACATATACATTTACAGATACTGAAACTACATATGGTCCAGGTCTTCACTTAATTACAATTAAGGCTATAGGTAGTGGAGATTATGAAACTTTAACATATGCTAAAGATGAATTTGGATTTGATCATGAAGGAAAAAATGCTAAAGTAAGTAACTTTAAAACT
>JAVBOS010000059.1:0-8739 GCA_031550255.1 Anaeroplasmataceae bacterium
ATCAACAAATTATTTCAACTTTAGAATTGAGTTTTTTAACTCTTCTTTACGTTTTTGTTTGTCATTGTTCAGTTTTCAAAGACCTACCACTCGTTTATGAGTGCTTTTTTATTATATCAAAATCAAATCACCATGTCAACAATTATTTTTATTTTTTTGTTGATTTGTTTTGATACTACTGCTCGTTTTTAGCAGCCTTATTTAGTATATTACTTTATATGTTCTTTGTCAACATATTTTTAATATTTTTCATCATTTTTTTTAATATGGAGATGATACTAATTAAGTTGTTTTTTTCGAGCCTTATTTAGTATATTACTTTGTCCATTTTTTGTCAATAGAAAAATATGTTATTTTTATTATTTCTTTAAATTATAATTATATACATAAAAAAAATCCAAAAATTGGATTTAATAATATGTAGGATAATATGGAACAGGATATGGATATGGGTAAGGTTGATTATTCGGATTATTATTTGCTATTGCTCCACCAAGTATTGCTCCAGTTAAAAATGGTATTCCAAAACCAAAACCCGGGCCAAACCAATTATTATTTCCTCCATAATAACCTTTGCCAGGATAACCATGCCCGTAACTCCATTGCCCATGGTGTCCTCCATGTCCGTGATAATTTCCTTTTCCCCAATTATTTCCATAGGGTTTACTCATTAACATTTTATTACCTCCTCAATATAATATATGTACATCATGTTTTTAGGTTAAAAAAAAAGGCAATTTTTTTGCCTTTTACTTAAATAATCTTGTTATATCATTAAATGTAACATATACAAAGAATAACATCAGAATCATGAACATTACATTATTAATAGTATTTTCAATTTTTCTATTTATTTTCTTTTTAGTTACTGCTTCATATCCTAAGAAAACAAGTCTTCCACCATCAAGTGCTGGGATAGGTAATAAATTCATTACACCTAAATTTACAGACAATAAAGCTGTAAATCCTAATAAAGGTAAAAATCCTGCATTTAAATATCTATTTATCATTGAAAAGATACCAACAAACCCGGATAAATTGCTCACTCCAACTTGTCTAACTCCTGATGGAGCTATTAATAACTTTAAAGTTCTAAAGATAAGTGTAAAATCATTCCAAAAACTTTTAAATGTATTTTTAAAGATTCCACCAACATTAAACTTCATTACCGGCGAAATACCAATACTAATAGAAACTTTTTCAATGCGTTGATTATCTAAAACTTCATTTCCATACGATTCAATTGCTGTTTGAGTTTTCTCAATTTGTTTTGATTCTTGATCATAAAACTCAAAATAAACTTTACAAACGTCTTCATCCTTTAAAATAAGTACTAAATCTTTCCATGATTTAACTTCTAAATATTTTGTATTGTTATCAAAAATATTTTTACCATCGATTTTTGACACCCTTTGGATACAAACTCCAGTAATTATATCTCCATTACTTAATAACTTTTCATTCTTCTGTGTATTAGATACGTAATTAAAAGCAACATTTCCAACCATTGCTCCTACTTTATTACTTGAATCTGGCCACTTTGCATTTTCACTTATTTGAATATTAGATAATCCAACCGAATTGATAACAATATAATTATTTATTGTATCTAATGTTTTTTGTTTACCATCACGTTCAACAACCATATTAATTTGAGTAGTACCTTCAAGGGCTAAACTGTCCATTATACTTGATAGACTATTTTTAGAGTCACTCCAACTATTAATAGTCACTCCGTTAATAGAGATAATTTTATCATTTACTTGCACTACTTGTGATGCTGGATAGTCATTAGATACTTCTCCAATAACTGTACTATTATAATTAGGTACACCAATTGCACACCAATATATTAAATATATAAAAATTGCTAAAACAAAATTCATAAATGGACCAAAGAAAATTGTTAAAAATCTTTCAAATATAGTTTTTGATTCAAAACTTCTATCATATGGAGCAATTTGAATTTTTCTTTTTGAATCTAAAACATAAAATGCATCTCTTAAAACAGGATATCTCTTTTCGATACCATCAGAGTTTATGACAACATATAATTGTTCATTGTTTTTTCCTTGGATATCTATTTCTTTAATTTCACCAATAATTTGCGAATCGATTCCTTCTTTTAGAATAAACTCACAAACACAACCATCTTTTAAATTAATTCCGATATTATTTCCCACTTTAACAAGCTCTGCTTCAATCTCTTCTCCAGCCATTGAAACATATCCACCAATAGGAATTGCTTTAATCATATAAGTTGTTTCGCCTTTTTTCTTTGAATAAATGACCGGCCCCATTCCTATGGCAAATTCATGGCATAAAATACCAGCTCTTTTTGCAAATATGAAATGACCAAACTCATGAATTAAAACAACAAGCCCCATTATAAAAACGAAAGCAAGTATACTTAATAAAATCATTATAAAATTCATCTTAAACCTCCATAATTATTTAATATCTCAGTTTGAATATTCTTATCTAATTGAATAATCTCTTCAATTGTCGGATTATTATTACTATAGTCTTTATCTAAATAAGCTCTTATAATTTCTTCAATTTTCAAAAAAGAAATTTTTTCTTGTAAAAACAAATTAACTGCCGCTTCATTTGCCGCATTTAAAGCAACTGGATATAATCCACCTTTTTTTCCAGCTTCATACGCATAAGCCAGACATTTAAAACGTTCATGGCTTAACTCACGAAAATTTAAAGAGTTTGACTTTAGCAAATCTAATCCAGGAACATCATACTTCAAATGATATGGATAAGAAATAGCATACATAATCGGAATTCTCATATCAGGCGTTCCAAGAATAGCTTTAACACTCAAATCATTATATTCAACTAAAGAATGGATGATGCTTTCCTTATGCATTATTGTATCAATCTTTTCATAAGGAATTTTAAAAAGATGATGAGCCTCAATTACTTCAAATCCTTTATTCATCATCGTGGCGCTATCTATGGTAATCTTTTTACCCATACTCCAGTTAGGATGCTTTAAAGCATCTTTTAGAGTAACACTTTTTAAATCATTTAAAGATTTATCTCTAAATGACCCTCCACTTGCCGTTATTATTATTCTTTTAACATCTTCAACATTCTCACCATTTAAACATTGCCAAATAGCTGAATGTTCACTATCAATAGGATATAATTTAACTTTATATTCTTCTAGAAGTTTATTTATTAGATCTCCAGCCATAACAAGAGTCTCTTTATTTGCTAAAGCTACATCTCTTTTTATTTTTATAGATTCAACAGTTGGCTTTAATCCCACTGATCCAACTAAGGCATTGACTAAAATTGCATTATCATTTTGATTATATGTTGCTATGGAAATTAAACCGTCATCGCCATAAACTATTTTACAATTTTTATTCTCTATCAAAGTACTATGCTTTTCTTCTCTAACACAAACAATTTGTGGATTAAATTCATTTATTAATTTATTAGCTAGGCTTATATCTCTTCCTACACTCATCCCGATAACTTTATACTTATCTGAGTTTTGTCTTATTACGTCAAGAGTTTGTATACCAATTGAACCACATGCTCCTAATAAATAAATATTCTTCATTACGAAATCACCATAAATAATTGTTTTAAAATAGTAAATAAACTTAACAAGAATAAAGCAGCAAATAAAGCTGAATCTAATCTATCAAGTACTCCACCATGTCCTGGAAAAATTCTTCCAAAATCTTTTATTTTATATGTACGTTTTAATTTCGAAGCTACTAAATCACCTATTTGACCTGATACAGAAACAGATGCAGTAATAACTATTACCAAAATCACTTGAATAGGTCTACTTAATTCATCCATTGGAAGTAAAACGTGGAAAATTGTTCTATATTCTTGTGGTCCAAATACATGTCCAAATAATGATCCATAGAAAAATGCAAATATTGTTCCAAGAATTGTTGCAATTAATGTTCCAGCTATAGCACCTTCCCACGATTTTTTAGGACTTATAAATGGCGCCATTTTATGCTTACCAAATTTAACACCAAAAAGATATGCAAATACATCTGTCAAAACAGTTATTAAAAATAAATAAACTATATATCTGATTCCATTAAATCTTAAAATAGTCAATGCAGCAAATCCTAATCCGGTATAAGTAATTGTCGCAATTACCTTCCCAACCGTTCCACCATCAAAATCATGATACAAAACTAACAAAAAGAAAGAGACCAACAATATTAAAATTAACATTGGTAAAAAGGCAACACTAATATTTAATAATGATAAACTTTCTAAAGCTAAAGGTATTTCAACCCATTTTTCAGTTTTTGCCCAATCAGCTAGTGCCGATAAGTAAACAAGTAACGATCCACCTAAAATTATACATTTAGTTTTACCTGGAAATTTTTTTTCTGCTTCATAAAGTCTAATCATTTCACTGGCAGCTATTAATACAAGACCCATCATTAAAATTTGAAATAAGTCAAACAATTCATTAACCATTATTAATGGAATGAAAATTGCCAATATAACTATACCTGTTATTGCTCTTTGTTTCATTTTCGTTCCTCCTTTAAGCCACCAAATCTTCTATTTCTTTTTTGAAAATTATCAATAGCTTTGTATAATTCATATTTATCAAAATCTGGCCAGTAGACATCTGTAAAATATAATTCACTATATGCTAATTGCCACAATAAAAAATTACTAATTCTTACTTCTCCACTTGTTCTAATTAATAAATCTAATTTAGGAAAATCTTTTGTAAAAAGATTTTTTTCAAATAACTCTTCATTTATATCTTCAATTTTTGTTTTACCATCTAAAACATCTTGAGCAATTTGTTTTGTAGCCATAATCATTTCATTTTGACTACCATAATCAACTGCTAGAACTAATGTTAATTTATTATGATCCTTTGTTATTTCTTCAAGTTCATTTACAACACCTAAGAATTCAGGACTAAATCTATCTTTACGTCCAATTACTTTGATTCGTATTGAGCTTGCAGCAATTTGTTTTTTATATTTTTTAAAATATTTAATTGGTTGAGTCATTAAATAATTAACTTCATCAGTAGGTCTTTTCCAATTCTCAGTGCTAAAACAATAAACAGTCAAGCATTCAACGCCCATTTTATTAGCTTCGGTAGCTATATCGCGTAAATTAAAGCCACCTTTTCTATGACCTAAGGTTCTAGGCAGACCTTTACTTTTTGCCCATCTACCATTTCCATCTAATATAATTGCTATATGTTTTGGTATTCCATTTGCAATAATTTCATTATAATTCATATTGTTTCAC
This sequence comes from Anaeroplasmataceae bacterium, assembly GCA_031550255.1. Taxonomy (GTDB): domain Bacteria; phylum Bacillota_I; class Bacilli_A; order Acholeplasmatales; family Anaeroplasmataceae; genus JAVBOS01. The sequence goes on from JAVBOS010000059.1 coordinate 5,278, forward strand.
ATCCTAACGACTATTATACAATAATTTCCAGATAAAATATAGTATATTTTGCAATAAAAAAAGCTAGCATAGGCTAGCTCTTATATTAAATAGTAAGTAATTCTTTTTGTTTATCTGTTGTCAATTTCTCAACTTCAAGTATTTTTTTATCAGTTAATTTTTGAACTTCTTCTAAATATAAAGCTTCATCATCTTCTGTTAAAGTATCTAGTTTCTTTAAATCATCATTAGCATCACGTCTAATATTTCTAACTGCAACTTTTGCAGTCTCTTCCATTTTGCCAACTAATTTAACTAATTCTTTTCTTCTTTCTTCTGTCATTTTTGGAATATTTAATCTAATTCCTACTCCATCAGCTTGTGGAGTTAGACCTAATGCAGAGGCAGAAATTGCACCTTCAATTGCTTTTAAAGTAGATTTATCAAACGGTTTAATATAAAGTTGAGAGGCTTCTGGCACTGTTATAGCTGCAATTTGTTTTAATGGTGATAACACTCCATAATATTCAATCATTATTGAATCTAATAAAGCTGGATTGGCTCTACCTGTACGTACAGCTGATAATTCATGTGCATAAGCAGCTATTGATTTATCCATTTTTTCTTCTGCTTCTAATAAAATCATATCTGGCATAATATATTCTCCTATTTTACTAATGTTCCTATTTTTTCGCCTTTTACAGCTTTTATAATATTGCCTTCAACATTCATGTTAAAAACAATAAGTTTCATATTATTATCTTTACATAATGAAGCAGCTGTTGAATCCATTACTGCTAAATTATTATTTAAAATTTCCGCAAATGTTAATTCAGTATACATTTTAGCATTCGGATTTTTACGAGGATCACTATCATAAACACCCTCAGTTCCATTCTTAGCCATCAATACTACTTCTGCTTCAATTTCTGTTGCTCTTAAAACACTAGCTGTGTCTGTTGAAAAATATGGTGAACCAATTCCTCCAACAAAAATACATACTCTTGTTTTTTCAAGATGTCTAATTGCACGGCGACGAATGTAAGGTTCAGCAACTTCACTAATTTCAATTGCGCTCATAACACGAGTAGGTACTTCAATATCTTCTAACGCATCTTGAATAGCTAATCCATTCATTACTGTAGCAAGCATTCCCATGTAATCAGCTTGTGCACGATCCATACCTAATTCACTTGCAGTTTTTCCACGCCAAATGTTTCCACCACCAACAACAATTCCGATTTCTACTCCTAAGGTATAAACATCTTTTATTTGTTTAGCAATATTCTTAACGGTCATTGGATCAATTCCGTATGATGTATCTCCTTTTAAGGCTTCACCACTAAGTTTCAATAGAATTCTCTTGTACATATTTACGTCCCCGCTTATCTTTTTTTTAAAAAAAGGGTGCAAAACAATTTTGCGCCCTCTAAAATTACTTGCTAGATCCTACTTGTGCAGCAACTTCTGCGGCAAAATCAACAACTTCTTTTTCAATTCCTTCTCCAACTTCTAAACGAATATAAGAAGCAACTGAAGTTTTATTTGAAGAAACATAAACTTCAACTGTTTGATCTGGATTCTTAACAAATGGTTGATTTAATAAACAAATATCTTTTAAATATTTATTTAAACGACCATTAACAATATTTTCAATAATATTTTGTGGTTTTGGTTTTGCAGAATTTGCATTTTCATTTAAAGCTTCATTTAATAATATAGCTTTTTCATTTGCAACTACTTCAGAACTAATATCATTTTGTGATAAATATTTTGGATTAATAGCAGCAACATGCATTGCAACGTCTTTAGCAACATCTCCATTTGTTCCATTTAAAACAACTAATGATACAATACGTCCTCCCATGTGTTTGTAAGCACCAAATGCTTGAGCATCTGTCTTAACAATACGTGATACACGACGTAAAGAAATTTTTTCTCCGATAACAGCAGTAGCTTCTAATAATAAAGCTGATACTGTTGTTCCATTTACAACTAAATTTAAAGCTTCTTCAGTATTAGCAACTTTTGAATTTGAAATAGCATTTCCTAAAGTTTCTAATAATGTAGTAAATCTTTCATTTTTAGCTACGAAATCAGTTTCTGCATTTAATTCAAATACAACGCATTCATTTCCGTTGATTACATAATTACATAATCCTTCGGCAGCAACACGGCTACTTTTCTTTTCAGCTTTTGTAATTCCTTTTTCACGTAACCAAGTAATAGCTTTTTCGATATCACCTTCACATGCTTCTAATGCTTTTTTACAATCAAGCATTCCAGCGGCAGTTCTATCGCGTAATTCTTTTACCATTTCAGCAGTAATTTTCATACATTGTCTCCTAATTATTCAGCTTTTTTAGTTTCTCTTGGTGCGCCTTCTCTTTTAACGTAAGGTTTTTTATTTACACCAGGTTTTCTATCTTTATTGAAATCTCTATTTGAGTTTTCTCTTCTTTGTTCTTTCTTTTCTTTTGCAATTTCTTCAGCTAAATTAACTTCTTCAGCATCATCAAATTTTTCAACAACTCCACCTTGAGCTTCAACAACTGCATTAGCCATTACTCTTGTAACTAATTTAACAGCGCGGTTAGCATCATCATTTGCTGGAATTACATAATCAACATCATCTGGATCACAGTTTGTATCAACTATTCCAAATACTGGAATATTTAATTTTCTAGCTTCAAGAATAGCATTTTTTTCTTTACGTGGGTCAACAATGAATAAAGCATCTGGTAACTTTTTCATTTCTTTAATTCCACCTAAGAATTTTTCTAATTTTTCTCTTTCAGCTTTTAATAAAGCAACTTCTTTTTTAGGTAAAGCTTCGAAAACTCCGTCAGCTTCCATTTTATATAAATCTTGTAATTTTTTAACTCTTCTTTTAATTGTTTTAAAGTTTGTTAAAGTTCCACCTAACCATCTTTTGTTAACGTAGTAATGACCGCATCTTTCCGCTTCTTCTTTAACAGCTTCTTGAGCTTGTTTTTTTGTACCTACGAATAATACTTTACCATCATTTTGGCAAATTTGATTTAAAACTGCATATGCTTTTTCGATTTCATTTACAGTTTTTTGTAAGTCGATGATATAAATACCATTTCTTGATGTGAAGATGTACTTAGCCATTTTAGGGTTCCATCTACGAGTTGCGTGTCCGAAGTGAACACCAGTCTCTAATAATTGTTTCATTGAAACTACAGACATTTTAATTTCCTCCATTTTATTTTTGTTCTGTCCTCTGCTTAATATCAACGTTAGCCCCCATCAAACTAATTTGCACTCGATGGCCAACTACTTTAAGCATGTGTATTTTTGTGCCTGTGTTAGTATATCACAAAGGCATTTAAAAATCAATATTTTTTCTATTTATTTTATAAATATTACCAATTTTATAGATTTGTACTACCAAATCCACCTTTTCTAGCATTCATATTGTTAGTATCATTATCAGTAATTAAATATTTTTCAAATATA
>JAVBOS010000078.1:0-10173 GCA_031550255.1 Anaeroplasmataceae bacterium
TTTATATTTATATGAATTAATATTTACTTTAATAATATTAATTCCGGCTAATATTTTGTATTGTGTATTATCTGGTAGTTGGTTATCTTTAATAACACTTAATACTATTATGTTTGTTGTTCCAATAATTCCAGTTGTAATTGCTAGTTCAATAGGTTTTTTGATAAGTATAATTTCAGAAAGAATAAAATATAAAAACATTATTCAAATATTTTTATATATAATTTTAATAGTAGGCATTATGTTTATTTCTATGCAAACTTCTGATTCAACACAAGTTACTAATATTGCCCAAATTATTAACGATAAAGGAAATAGTATTTATCCTTTAATGAATATGTATATTAAAGGCTTTGTTAACTACAATATTATTTTCATAGTAGCTTTTTTATTAATAAACTTATTGTTTATGTTATTTTATATCTTAATAGTAGGGAAAAATTATAAACGAATTAATCAATTTGTTTTAAGTATAAGAACTAGTAATGTATATGTTGAAAAATCATTGGATAATAAAGGTCAATTTCATGCTTTATTTAAAAAAGAAATCACCAAATACTTTCATACACCAATCTATGTTATGAATACATTTATTGGGGGATTAATGTCAATAGGGTTAGCAATATTATTATTAGTAAAAAGCGATATTTTATTTGTTGAAGGATTTGAAGAATTAATTACATATTTTTCTTTATTTGCTCCAGTTTTAATAGCTTTTATAATTGGAATGTCAACTACGACATGTGTTAGTATTTCTTTAGAAGGAAATAACTTCTGGATAATAAAAAGTGCACCAATTGATTATAGAAAATATTATTTAGCTAAGATAGCTGTAAACCAATTGGTTTTAGGAATATCTGGAATTATAACGGCAATATTGTTAGCAATAGCTTTTAAAATGACAATTTATGAAGCAATAATGTTAACTATAAATACATTCTTATTTACATTATTGACTGCCATTTTAGGATTAATTATAAACTTTATTTATCCTAAAATGAAATGGTCAACTGAACAAGCAGCAGTAAAAAATTCAGCAGCTATGATTTTAGCAATGCTAGCAGATGGAGCTATTTCTTTGATTATTTTAGTAATGCATGTAGCAGCTTTGATACTTGGCGTTATTCCGTTTGTTAGTATAATTTATTTCGCATTTTTAATTTTATTAATAATTTTATTTAGTCAATTATTATTAAAAAATGGTGAAAAATGGATTAATAAAATAGAAGCATAAAAAAAATGAAACATTTTTGTTTCATTTTTTTAAATGTATTTTTAATTTTGTTAACGTTTCTTAACTAATAACATGTTCGATTTTACAACAATCTATTTCAGCCGTCTCTTCACAAACACCAATTTTTAGTAAAAATTCTTTTAATACAAGGTGTCTTTCATAAATCAAAATTGCAGTTTCTCTTCCAAGGTCGGTCAATTTAATGTCACCATAACTTGATTTGGTAATATATCCCATATTATTAAGAATGTTTGTAGCTTTTGAAACTGCTGGTTTTGAAACCTTTAATTCATTAGCAACATCGATTGATTTAACTATATTTTTAGAATTTTCGATATTTAAAATAGCTTCAAGATAATCCTCAATAGATTTAGTTATATCATGCATACAAACACCTTCTTTATCTTATTATAACATTTAATAATATAAAAAAGAATTAAATATGCTATAATTATTAAAAATGGTGATGAAAATGGAAAATAAACAAAAATATAAATGTATAAAAATGAATTTTGATGGATCGGGTGTTATCAAATATAAAAACGAATATTTTAACATTAAAAATTTATTATTAAATGAAGAGGCAACAATTAATGTAGAAAATAAAGGTAAAAAGACTTTTTTAAGTGTTGATAAGATATTGACAAAATCTAATGATAGAATTAATCCTGTTTGTCCGCATTTTTTAGAGTGCGGTGGTTGTCAATATTTACATATGTCTTATGAAAGTGAATCTTTATTAAAAGAAAATTATTTAAAAGAATTATTTTCTAAATTTACAGATATTAGCTTATTGCCATTTATTTCAATGAAGGATGAATATTTTTACCGCAACAAATGTCAAATGACATATAAGTTAAGTAAAAGTAAAAAAGTAGTTTGTGGTTTTTATGAAGAAAATTCACATCACATTGTTCCTGTATCTGATTGTAAAATACAATCTAAAGAAGCTACACAAGTAATAAATGCATTTAATGAGGCCCTAACAAAAAATAAAATAGCGCCTTATGATGAAAAAACAAATACAGGAGTAATTAAACATGTTGTTGTTAGATATGGGTTTACTTCAAAGGAATTAATGTTAGTTATTGTTACAAATGGAGAAATTTTCCCAGGAAGAAATAATGTAGTAAAAGATTTATTAAAAAAACAACTTCCAATAACAACTATAGTACAAAATTATAATCCAAGAGAAACATCTATTGTCTTAGGTGATAAAGAAAGAGTATTATATGGGCCAGGTTTTATTTTTGATGAAATTAATGGAATAAAATTTAAAATATCATCTCGTTCATTTTACCAAATTAATCCAGTTGGAACATCGAAACTATATCAAAAAGCTATTGAATTAGCAAAAATCAAATCGACAGATATAGTGTTGGACACATATTGTGGTATAGGGACAATAGGAATGTTTGCTGCAAAACATGCAAAACAAGTTATTGGTGTAGAATTAAACAAAGATGCATATATAGATGCTATTAGTAATGCTAAATCTAATAAGATAGGAAATATTACTTTTGTTAATAAAGATTCTACAAAATATATGGTTGAATTAGCTAATAATAAAGAAAAGATTGATATATTAATATTAGATCCGCCAAGAGATGGTTCTACAAAAGAATTTATTAATGCAGTTAAGATGCTTGCACCTAGACAAGTGGTATATGTATCATGCGAACCAAAAACTTTAATTAGAGATTTATATTTATTTAGCAATATTGGTTATTCTGTTAAACAAGTGCAAGGATTTGATATGTTTCCTAGAACATTTAATATTGAAACAGTTGTATGTTTAACATTGAATACAAAATAATAAATACAATAGTAGTATAGAAGGGAAATTTTTATGAAAAATTTAAAATATTTAGTTTTAATAGTTATTGCAATTTTATTAGTTTCTTGTGGAACAACTCCGAGTTTACCTAAACAAGAGTTAAAGCTAGATAAAAGTGAATATTTAATTGAATGTGGAGATAAAGTTAATTACGTAGTACAGGTTATAGGAATAGATGAATATATAGTTTCAATAGGTGATTCAACAATTGCACAATTGAACGAAAATGACAAAGCTATAACGGGATTAAAAATTGGAGAAACTACTTTAACTGTTAAGCACAACGATTTAACTGCTACAGCAAAAGTTAAAGTGTCTGAAAAGCGTTTATCTGCACCTACAATATCAAAGAATAATAACATATTAAATTGGGATGCTATAGGAAATGGAAGTAGTTATGAAGTTTATTTAAATGATAAATTAGTGAAAACAATATCGACAAATTCTATTGATGTAACTGATTTGCTTGATTACAAAGTAGATGAAAATATTTTTTATATTACAGCAATGTCGAGCTCTGATAATTATATAAAGTCTAATAAATCGAATGAAATAAAATATGAATCATTTACTTCTATTTCGTTTGTAACATATAATAATAATACACTAAATTCTATAAGACAATCTAGAGGCTCTGATGTTGTAATAGAAGAAATATCTAAAACTGGATTTGTTTTTGATGGATGGTATTTAGATAGTGAATTTGAAATTCCTTTTGATGGAAAAACACCTAATATAAATATTACTTTATATGCAAAATGGACACCTAATACTACTGATTTAGAAGATTTATTAAAACAAGAAATAGATGAAACTATGATTGAATATATAGATTCTTTAATTAATCAAACTTCTTCTTGTGTTCCAGCGTGGAATAAAGAAAGTTTTAAAGGTAAATGGAACTATATTGATGGTGTATTTTTAAATTCAATTGTTAATTTGTATTATCAAACATTAAGTGATGAAAATATAGAAAAAGCAGAATTTTATAAGGATTTTTTCATTAGATATATAAATTATTATATAGATGAAAATGGATATTTTTTAAAAATTGACAAAAATGGAAATAAAACTAATATACTTAATGATGGATTCGCTACAACGGAATTAGATACAATATGTTCTTCAAAAATATTATTTGATGCGTATTCTATGACTTCGGATTCGCGATATCTGATAGCAATAGAATATACGTATAATGCATTAATTCGAATGAGTAGAATTACAAATGGAAGTAATTTTTTTCATAAAGAAGGATATACTCAACAAATTTGGTTAGATGGAATGTATATGTATGCTCCTTTTTATGCAAAATATGCGAAAATGAAAAACAATAATGATATTTTTGATGAAATAAAAACACAATATGAATATATTAGAAATCATATGTATAATGAAGAAAAAGACTTATATTATCATGGATACGATTATTCTAGAAATCAAGGATGGGCAGATGAAATAACTGGTTGTAGCGAAAACTTTTGGCTTCGTTCAACTGGATGGTTTATTGTTTCATTAACTGATGTAATTGAATATTTTCCAGAAGGTAGTAATAAAGATTATTTGATATCTTTATTAAATGAAGCAGTAGAAGGTATAATTAAATATCAAGATAGCGAAACGAAAATGTTTTATCAATTGATCGATAAAGGTAAAGATTTTAGTGCGAATGTAAATGGATTTTATTTTGCAGCTATAAATAATACAAAATATAATTCAATTTTTAATTCTTATGAAACTGCTAATATAAGTAACTATTTAGAGACTTCTGGAAGTTCGATGATTGCTTATACGTTATTGAAATCATCTAAATTAGGATACATAGACTCAACATATTCTTTAAAAGGAATAGAAATTTTTGAAGGAATATATGATTATTCTTTATCAAAAGATGGGAATGAGTTAGAATTAAAGAATATATGTATAACCGCAGGACTTGGTTCAACTAGTAGAGGATCTGCACAATATTTTTGGCGTGATGGATCAGCAGAGTATTATCTAGCTGAACCAGTTGGAAGTAACGATGCTAAGGGTGTTGGTCCGTTTATAATGGCATACTTAGAATATTGTGCAGCAAAAAGCACTTTAAAATAATTTCAATTAAAACTAAAAATGGAGGTGTAGTATGAATAGAGAAAAAAGAAAGTATATTATGAAAAGTGAAAAAGGAAAAACAGTTGTTTTTATAGTTATAAGAGCTATTGTATTACTTTTGATTGTTTCTAGTTTTTTAGGTTTCATTCTTGAACAAAATGATGAAAATAAGAGTAGATTAATATTTGTTTTTATTCAATCATTTGCCCTTCTAGGGGCATCGTTTTTACCATCAATTTTAGAAAAGACTTGGAAAATAAATATCCCATCTAATATGGAAATTATTTTTATACTATTTTGTACAGCTTCACTACTACTTGGTGAAATAGGAGAGTTTTATATTAAATATTCATGGTGGGACAGCTTATTGCATACACTTAGTGGTTCTTTGATTGCTGTTGTTGGATTTGTTTTAATAAATTATTTCAATTATAACGAACATTATACCTTAAAGATAAATCCATTGTTTTGCGCATTGTTTGTATTTTGTTTTTCAATAACATGCGGAGCAATTTGGGAAATTTTCGAATGGTTAATAGATGGATTGAATAATTCAAATATGCAAAGATTTAGGGATAATATTACTGCTGAACCATTCTTAGGAAGAGAAGCTTTAAGGGATACTATGAAAGACATAATTCTTGATACAATAGGAGCTTTTGTTGTGGCCATATTGGGATTCATTGATATAAAAATTGAACGTGGGATTGTACAAAAGTTTAGAGTTGAAAAATTAGTGCCGATAGATGTAAATAATGAGCCAATTTCACCTGAAGAAGAATAAATAAAATAAAGGCTAAATGCCTTTTTTTTATTGTAAAAACGTTGTATTAAAATATATATGTGCTATAATAATGTCGAAATAAATTTATTGTTTTATATTTTATAAACTATGATAATTTTTCATAGTTTTATTTATTTGATAATAGGAGAGAAAGTATATGTTTAAATTAATGAAGTATTTAAAATCATATCGTAAATATGCTCTTTTAGGGGCGTTAACAAAGTTATTTGAAGCTGGCATTGAACTAAGCTTTCCGATGATAATGGCAGTTGTTATGGATGAAGGTATAAAAAAAGGAAATGCCAAGATAGTAACAACATATTGCATTTTGATGTTAATGCTTGCAACTATAGGTGTTGTCTTTACATATTGTGGACAATATTTTGCTGCTGTAGCAGGACATGGCCAAGGTAATATGATTAGAAAAGACTTGTTTAATAAAGTTCAATATTTTTCTTCTATGGATAAAGGTAAATTTGGATCAAGTAGCATCGTTAATCGTATAAATAATGACGTTAGTCAAGTTGAAAAGGCGACTGCAATTATGATTAGATTAATTCTTCGCGCACCTTTAATTGCTGTTGGCGGATTGATACTAACGATGGTTTTAAATATTGAGCTATCAATTATAAATTTAATAATAATTCCTTTATTGTTGATAGTTGTTTACTTTTTGATGAATAAAGCAGTTAAACTTTTTGTTAAAACACAAACACAGTTAGATAAAATTGCTTTAAATGTAAAAGAAAATATTACAGGTTTAAGAGTAATAAAGGCATTTGACAAGACAAAATATGAAAGAGATAATTCTAAAATTGAAAATAATCAATGGATGAAACAAGGATATAATTCAGCATTAATATCTGGTGCAGTTACGCCATTTACAAATTTATTAATGCAAATAGGAACGATTTTAATTGTTTATTTTGGCGCACAAAAAATCAATGTTGATCCAAACATGACACAAGGACAACTTTTAGCATTTATAACATTTATGAATATGATTATTAATGCTTTGATTCAAGTAACTAACATTACGACTAATCTTGCTAAATCAATGGCATCGGCTAAAAGAATAAATGAAGTTTTAGATTATGTTCCAACAATGAAATACGGAAAAATAGAAGTTTGGAATGATTTTAATGAAAAATATATGATTGAGTATAAAAATGCTGAATTTGCTTTTTCTAAAAAAATATTAACAGGTATGAATATAGGAATAAAGAAAGGTCAAACTTTAGGAGTTGTTGGTGGAACAGGTAGTGGAAAATCAACGCTTGCTAATTTATCAAGTCGTTTACTAGAACCAACGAGTGGAGAAATTTTCATTAATGGACATAGTATCAAAGAGTACAGTAATGAATTGTTAAGATCGAAAATTGGTTTGGTTTCACAAAATGATACACTTATAAACGGAACGATTGAAGAAAATATTAAGATGGGTAGAGATATTAGTATTGAGCAAGTTGAAAAGAGTATTAGGGTTGCTCAAGCTAATGATTTTATTAATGGTTTACCAGAAAAATTAAACTATAAAATTGTCGAAGGTGCCAAAAATTTAAGTGGTGGTCAAAAACAAAGATTGACTATTGCTAGAGCTTTAGCTGGAAATCCAGAAATTCTTATTTTAGATGACTCATTTAGTGCCCTGGATTATTTAACAGATTATCATTTAAGGACGGCTTTAGATGAAGAATATAAAGATGTAACTAAAATATTCATTTCACAACGAATCAGTGCTATAAAAGATGCGGATGTAATTGTTGTAATTGAAAAAGGTCAAGTTGTTGGTGTTGGTAAACATAGTGATTTAATGAAAGAATGTTTAGTCTATCAAGAAATTGATGCTTCACAAAAGAAGGTGAAACAATAATGAAAACTTCTAAAACGATAAAAATGTTATTGAAACACTTGTTTAAAAATAAGTTTGGGGTAGTAACTGTTTTGGTTCTTTCGGTTGTTTCTGTTTTATTTGGAGTTTCTATTCCATATTTAATTGGAGTCGCTGTTGATGCCACAAATCTTGGAGTTGGTCAAGTTGATTTTAATACAGTTTATAAAACGCTTATTTATATTGTGATAGCTGGAATAACATATCCAGTAATAAACTATATTACAAATGCAATAGCAAGTAAAATAGCTTATAATTTGGTTGTAGAATTGAGAACTGATGTATTTGAAAAAATTCATTTGCTTCCATTAAAAACTATTGATACAAGACAAATTGGTGAATTGAGTAGCTTAGTAATAAATGATTTAGAACTTGTTATTGATGGTATAAGCCATGTTTTAACATTGTTGCTTTCTTCTATTATAACAATTATTGCTAGTATTTCGATAATGATATATTTAGATATTTATCTTGCGTTAATTATTATTGTAATAACACCTGTTGCTTTTATATTAACGAAGTTTATAACGACTAAATCCTATAAATCTTTTAAAGAAGCCCAACAAATTACAGCTCAATATAATGCATATACAAATGAAATAATTACAGAAGCTAGAATTGTAACAGCATTTAATTATCAAGAAATTGCTTCTAAAAAAGCAAATGATTTAAGTGATAAATTAACAAAAGCAAGACAAAATGCAATGTTCTTTTCTTCGTTGAATAATCCAACTAGTAGATATATAAATAATATTACATATGTAATTGTTGCCTTAGTAGGAGGATTAGCATATATAAATAACTTATATCCAATTACAATAGGCGTTATTACTAGCTTATTGTTTTATGCAAACCAATTTGCAAAACCATTAAATGAAATAACAGCAATTTCTACCGAAATACAAGCTTCTTTGGTTGCTTGTAATAGAGTTTTTAGCTTCCTAGAATTAGAAAATGATTATGATGAATCAGATAAACCTAATTTAGAAAAGATAAGCGGAAATGTAACGTTTGAAAATGTTTCATTTCGCTATATTGAATCTAAACCTTTAATTGAGAATTTTAATTTAGACGTAAAGCAAGGGGAAGTAGTAGCAATAGTTGGTCCTACAGGAGCTGGTAAAACGACAATTGTAAATTTATTAATGCGTTTTTATGAGGCAAATAGCGGTAAAATATTGCTTGATGGAAAAAGTATATATGACTATAAAAAAGAAAGTGTTAGAAAACAATTTGGAATGGTATTGCAAGAAACTTGGCTAAAAAATGCTACCATTAAAGAAAACTTATTATATGGAACAACCGACATAACTGAAGAACAAATGATTGAGGTTGCTAAACGCTGCCGTGTTCATGATTTCATTTCAAGACTTCCAGATGGCTATAATACAATTGTAACGGAAGTTTCGTACCGAGTTTCACAAGGGGAAAAACAATTGATTACCATTGCAAGAGCAATGTTAAATGATCCTAATATTTTAATTTTAGATGAAGCAACGTCTGCTGTTGATACAAGAACAGAATTACTTATTCAAGATGCTCTTGATACAATAATGAAAGATAAAACATCATTCATTATTGCACATAGATTATCAACAATTGTTAATGCTGATAAAATTTTAGTTTTAAATAAGGGTCAAATTGTAGAAATAGGTAATCATTTTGAATTATTAGAGAAGAAAGGTTTTTATTACAAATTATATAATAGTCAATTTGTTACAAGCATAAGAAAAACAAAAAAGGAAGAATAACTTTTCTTCCTTTTTAATTTATATCATATATAAACTTAAAAAAATCTGTTAATTGTTTTTCATAGCTTGCTTCGTTGTTTATATTTTCTTTATCAATAATTATTTTAAAATTATCTTTTTTTGCTAGATTATTAAGAATATCATTTTCATAATTATTATAAATTTAAGTTTTGACTTTGTTGTTAGAGTTTAATAAATCAAAAACTGAATTATTTCTAGTACTAGAAATGTTGAAAATACCAACAGTATTTATGATAGAAGGATTATTATACGCAATATATAATGCCATTAGAGATCCTTCAGTATTTCCATATATGATATTATTGTTGTTTTCGGTATTACATCTATATCTTTTTTCAATAAAAGGCTTTATTTCATTTAAGAAAAAATCATAAAATTCTTTGCTTTTTTCAGGAATATATCGATCGCTATTAACAAAAAATGGTGTGTACTCGTTTATTCTTTCTTGCTCATTTAGACATGAGTGAATTCCAACGGCTATAATATTTTTATTAAACTCAGATTTCATTTGTTCTAGATATTTTGATATTCTTAAACTTCTTCCGTATGTCGAATCTTTAT
>JAVBOS010000165.1:0-6530 GCA_031550255.1 Anaeroplasmataceae bacterium
TTATCCAAGTATCTTAGAAACAATAACTAAAAGTAATGCTATAAAGGTTTATGTCGCCAATATAATGACGCAAAAAGGTGAAACAGATAATTTTAAATTATCAGATCATATTAAAGAACTTGCCAAATATATTGGTTACAATAATTTAGATGTAATAATTGCCAATAATGATTTTGATATAGAGCCTTTTATTACACAAAAATATTTAACAAAGGAATCAAGTTTGGTTGTTGCAGATAAAGATGAATGTAAAAAATTAAATGTAATAATGAAATATGTTAAAATAATAATGATTGAAGATGATTACATAAGGCATGATCATTTTAAAATTGGAGCTTTATTGTTTAATTTATTTGTAGAAATGGAAGTGTAGTAAAATGAGCTTTGCTAGTCAAGTTAAAGAAGAATTATGTAATATTCAAGATTTAAAAAGTCATTGTAAAATGGCTTTATTAGAATCGCTTTTAAGACTTAATAGTGAAGTTGAAATGTCTAATGGATTAGTTATAATTAACTTTACTTCCGCAAATTTAAAGGTAAGTAAATTATTTACCGATTTAGTAGAAGAATTTTATTCTTGTGAAACTGAATTTATTGAGAAACAAACTACTTATTTTAATAAAGCTAATTATTATATTGTTAGAATATTAACACAAACAGATGTTATAATTGAAGAATTTTCTTTATTAAAATCACAAAGTCTAAATAAAGATGATATTGTAAATAATCCTTGTTGCACTGCATCTTATTTAAGAGGAACTTTTATTGCAAAGGGATCAGTAAATGAACCAAATGCATCTTCGTATCATTTAGAAATTTCTGCAATGAGTGAAACAGAAGCAATTTTTATTCAAAGGTTAATGAACGCTTATGATTTAAACGCCAAGATTACTAAAAGAAGAAATGATTTAGTTATCTATATAAAAGACATTGAAATGATTATTGATTTTTTAAGAATAATTGGAACAATTAAAGCTGTTTTTGAAGTAGAAGAAGTTGTTATTCAACGTGGATTTAATGCCGGAATAAGAAGAGTCATGAACTGCGAAATTGCAAACGAAGAAAAAACATTATCTGCAGCAAAAGAACAAATAAAACAAATTCAATATTTAGAATACAATTACCCTTTAGAAAAATTGGATAATAAAATATTAATGATTATGAAAGTTAGAAAAGATAATCCGGAAGCAAGTTTTAATGAGTTACTAACAATCATTGAAGAAAAGTTTGGCGAAAAAATTACAAAATCGGGTTTAAATCATCGTTTTAGAAAAATAAAAGAAATAGTAAATGAACATAAGTCTTCTAGACAGAAAGAGTAATATGAAAATTGGTATTGATATTTGTGAACACAATAGATTTAATAATGATAATTTAAAATTAATATTGCGTATTTTAAGTAATGATGAAATTGATTTTTTTAATTCTATAAAAGATAAAAAGCGACAAATTGAATATGTCGCTAGTCGTTTTGCTGCCAAAGAAGCAATTTTTAAAGCCTATCAAGAAGGCGATAAAACATTAAATTATAAGGATATAAGTATTTTAAATAAACCAAATGGCGCACCATATGTTTTTTCTAATAAACTCAATGATGAAATTAACATCAGTATTAGTCATAGCGATAACTATAGTGTTGCCATGGTTATAATACCTTAGTCCTCGATGTGGTGTCTATTCGGGATGAATAATAGTGCTAAGTTAAATAATCCGCATAATCCAACAATAATGTAAACTGTACGAGTTAAAAAGCTTGCATCTTGGAACATCCATGCGACTAAATTAAAGTCAAAGATTCCAACTAATCCCCAAACGATTGCTCCAACGATTGTAATTCCTAGAGCTATTTTTTGGATAACACTCATGTTTAAATTCCTCCTTTACAATAGTTTTTGTTGTAAAGGAGTTTTTCATACATATAAAAGTAAAAAGTTGCATATGATTTAATGAAAATCATGGGGTGATATTTTGAAAAAGTTGTTTACAATATTATTTGTTGGATTATTGTGTTTTATAACAAGCTGTTCAAAAGAAATTGATAAAGAAAAATCAATTAAAAGTTTTACAGATTATGCCAATAATTTAGAACAATATCAATTAAAAGGCGAAATGGAAATTGCTAGAAAATCTGATAGCGTAAAATTTCAAGTATGCGTGGATTATTTAAATCCTAATTATTATAAGGTAACTTTAGATAATGCTCAAAATAATAATCGTCAAATTATTGTTAAGAATGATGAAGGGGTTCATGTCTTAACACCAGCATTAAATAAAGTTTTCAAATTTGATAGTGATTGGCCGTTGAATAGTTCACATGGATATTTATTAAATTCATTAGTTAAAGACATTGCAAACGATGAAAATGCAAATGTTTTTGTTGAAGATGGAAATATCGTTATAAAATCAGCTGTGAATCATAAAACAAATAAAAATTTAACGTATCAAAAAATTACGTTAGATGCTAAAACCTATCAATTAAAGAAGGTTGTAGTTTATGATTCTAGTGATACACCGCAATTGAAATTTAATGTAGCTAATTTTACTGAAAAACCAAATCTAACAAAAACTAACTTTGATGTTACAAAAACAATGGAAGATAATGTAGCTCAATTGTCTGAAGGTCAATTGGGTACAGTTAGTGGAACATTAAGTGTTTCTTACGTTATTGATGGATCAGAATTAGCAACAACATCAACGACAACTGATGTAACAATTATGTGTTTTACTGGGGAAAAGGAATATACAATTATCTCTAGAAAAACAGTTGTTAGTGATGTATTTACGCCAGTAAGAATTTATTCTGATCTAGCAATTATGAATGATGGTTTAGCAGTATTTAGTGATAATTCTTTAACTTTCTTAAATAAAGATTTAGAAGTATCGATTATATCGTCTTCACTTACGCAAGAAGAATTAGTAAATATAGCAAATTCATTAACTTGGGCGTAATATTTTTAATTAGTTCTTGAAAAATATATCAGTATCCTTTATAATATAAAGAGCAATATATTTTCAAAGGAGCTGATTGATTTGGCAAGAGCTGTTAAAAAAGTTAAGGGAAGTAAAAAAATAAGTAAAAAATTCGTTATTATTTTATCGAGCGTTATTACAGTTTTAGTATTAGTTGGAATTGGATTAGGGGTATATGTCTATTTCAAAAATAATACTGAAGAAGATACTACGGATTTTACAAGTTTTGCAGAATATAAAATAAATTATTCAGATGTTACTGATGTTATAAATGGAACAACACAACATATTTTTATTTTTGCATATGATGGAAAAACATTTGATAAAGATGAAAATAAATCAGATGAGCAAATTTATAATAATGTTGTTAAGTTAATAAATGCGATTAATACGAAAAATACAAATGGAAAAATTATTGATTTCAAATTGATTGATACAAGTTTAACAGGAAATAGTCCTGTGTTGTCTGATTCAGTTTTAGGAAATTTAGGAAGTGTTCCAGCATTAATCTACATTTATGGAGATTCATATAGCGCAGTTACAAAAAACCAAACTGTAAATGAAACGGTGAGTGGTGTTGGTTCAACAAAAATCAATACTTATATTCAAGATGCTATAGAATACGTACAAAAATTAGTTGATTAATAATAGGCGCCTTTTAGGCGTCTTTATTTTAGTTAGGTGGGAAAATTATGAATGAATATTTAAATGATGATTTATTAAAACAAATAGCAACAAATTTAAACATTAAATTAGAACAAGTAAAAACTGTACTTACAATGTTGGACGAAGGCTCAACCGTTCCGTTTATTGCTAGATATCGTAAAGAAATGACTGGTGCTTTAGATGAAGAACAAATACGAGCTATTTCTAAAGAGTGGGAATATGGAGAAGCATTACTTAAAAGAAAAGAAGACGTTATTAGACTTATTGAAGAAAAGGGTTTAATGACTGATGAATTAAAAAACAAAATCATGTCTTCTAATAAACTAGTTGAAGTAGAAGATTTATACCGTCCTTTTAAAGAAAAGAAAAAAACAAAAGCTACAGAAGCAATAAGATTAGGATTAGAACCATTAGCAAAAATAATGATGAGTTTTAAAGCTCATGGAGATAGATTACAAATAGCAAGTGGTTATATAACTGAAGAAGTAAAAGATTCTGAAGCAGCGATTACTCAAGCGAAATATATTATTGCTGAATGGATAAGTGATAATGCCGCTTATCGTAAAGGACTAAGATCTTTTTTAAATACAAAAGGTACTTTGGAAACAAAAATAAAAAAAGATGCTGTTGATGAAAAGAAAGTTTATGAAAACTATTATGATTATAAAGAAACATTAAGAACAGTTAAACCACATCGTATTTTAGCCATTAATAGAGCTGAAGATGAAAAGGTAATTAATGTTAGTATTGTAAGTGATATAAATAATGATTTAGCCTATTTATATAAACATATTATTAGAGACGAAAATAATATTTTTGCTAATGATATTAAAGATGCTATTAATGACGCATATAAAAGATTAATAATGCCTTCTATTGAAAGAGAAGTGCGTGCCGAATTAAGTGAAAAAGCTGAAAATGGTGCAATTGAAGTATTCTCAATGAATCTAAAAAACCTATTATTGCAAGCACCAATTAAAGGTAAAGTTGTTTTAGGAGTAGACCCAGCATTTAGGACAGGTTGTAAATTGGCGGTTGTAAGTGCTACAGGTAAAGTTTTAGAAATTGGAGTTATTTATCCTAATGAGTTATCAAAGGGTGCTACAATTGATGAAAGACAACTTGCAATATCGAAGAAAAAGGTATTGGAATTAATATTAAAATACCGTGTTGAAATAATTGCCATAGGAAATGGTACTGCTTCAAGAGAAACAGAAAGTTTTATTTCTAATATTATTAAAGATAATAAACTTACTTGTCAATATGTAATAGTAAGTGAAGCCGGAGCTTCTGTTTATAGCGCTAGTGATTTAGCTAGAGAAGAATTCCCGGATTTCGAAGTTCAAGAAAGAAGTGCAGTATCAATTGCTCGCCGATTACAAGATCCGCTAAGTGAACTTGTTAAAATTGAACCAAAAGCAATTGGAGTAGGACAATATCAACATGACGTTACACAATCAAAATTAACAGAATCACTAGACTTTGTTGTAAGTGAAGCAGTTAATAAAGTTGGTGTAAATGTTAATACAGCTTCTGTTAGCTTGTTAACATATGTATCTGGATTAAATAAATCAGTAGCTAATAATGTTATTAAATATCGTGATGAAATTGGTTCATTTAAAAATAGAAATGAATTAAAGAAAGTTCCTAAATTAGGTGCTAAAACATATGAACAAGCAATTGGATTCTTACGTATTACTGATGGTGAAAATCCGCTTGATATGACTTCTATCCATCCTGAAAGTTATAAAGTTGCTGAAAAGATTGTTAAAGAACTAAAAATTGATGTAACTAAACTTGGGACTAAAGAAACTATTGATTTAGTAAGTAATATCGATAAGCTTGCTTTAAGGAATAAATATGAAATAGATGCTTATACATTAGATGATATTTTAGATTCATTTAAAGCACCTTTAAGAGACCCTCGTGACCAATATGATACTCCTAAGTTAAGAAGTGATGTACTTCACTTAGAAGATTTAAAAATTGGTGATGAACTTGAAGGTACAGTTAGAAATGTTGTAGACTTTGGTGCATTTGTTGATTGCGGATTAAAAAATGATGGATTAGTTCATATTTCAAAAATGACGACAAAATATATTAAACACCCAAGTGAAATGGTCAGTGTTGGGGATTTAGTCAAAGTTTATGTATTAAGTATTGATTTATCGAAACAAAAACTTGCTTTAACAATGGTTAAACCACAATAAATAATTACATTTATATTATAAGGTTTAATAAAAAATGAATTGAAATTAATCAATTCGTTTTTTATTTTATTTTGTGGTAAAATATATAATAATAAAGAGAAGGTGAAATTATGGATAATTGGTATAAACTGGATAATGCGGCATTAATATTTCCAATGATTTCAGACAAGCAAGAGTCCTCTTCTTATAGATTAGCTGCTGTACTTCACGAGGAAGTTGATAAAGAAATTTTAAGAACAGCATTGAAAAAGGCTTTAATAAGATTTCCGATGTATTGTGTAAAAATTAAAAAAGGTTTTTTTTGGCACTACTTAGATGTAAATAAAAGCGAAACATTAATTAAAGAAGAAAATCCTAAAATATGTTACGCAATTGATTTTAAAGAACAAAATGATTTTTTATTTAAAACAAGCTACTATGGTAAAAGAATATCCATGGAATTTTTTAAGTCGGTTTTATTTGAGTATTTTACTTTAATAGGACATAAAATTTCAAATAATGGGGAAATTCTAACTGAAAATGTAGAACAATTATTGGATGAAGATCAAGATGACTTTAAGTATAATTATAAAAAAAATATAAAGAAAACTGAAACTGAAAAAAATGCCTTTTTATTAAAAGGAAAAAGGTATCATAATAATTGGGCAGGAATAATAAGTGTAATTATGAATCTTGAATCTTTAA
>JAVBOS010000054.1:0-17657 GCA_031550255.1 Anaeroplasmataceae bacterium
TTTTTATATTAATATTTTTAGGTATTTTTAAAATAATGGATGGGCTAGTAAAGCAAATTATAAAAACAAGAAAAGGTATAGATAAAAATTTGGAGTTCTCTATATTTAGTATAAAAATGACCTTAAATCTTTATGCAAGTCCAGAATTATCAGACTTTGATAATTCAAAAACTTTATCATTTAAAGAAGCAATCGCAATCGCAATAGCTTTATCATTAGATAGTTTTACAATTGGATTTGGAACTGGATTAGATAATCTAAATTTTTTAAAAATATTAATTATAACATTAATTTCTTTTATTTTTGGTATTATATCTCTTTCAATTGGTAGATATTTAGGAAATAAGTTTAGCAGTAAAATTGATATTAATTTATCTTGGATTAGTGGAGTAATCTTAATTTTTATAGCAATATCAAAATTGTTTTAAAATAACTAAAGATAAGTGTTTTAGTTGAAATAAAACAAATATATGGTAAAATATAAGTAATGATAATGGTTATCAATAAGGAGAAGAAAATGAAAATATTAGAATGTAAACATTGTAAAAACAAAATAGCTTTTATTAGCGACAGCGGTGTAACACCAATTTGTTGTGGTGAAAAAATGACAACTATTGTTCCAAACACAGTTGATGCATCAAAAGAAAAGCATGTTCCTGTTGTTGAGATTAACGGTAGAGAGTTAAAAGTTAAAGTAGGAAGTGTTGATCACCCTATGTTACCAGAACATCATATTGAATTTGTAATTGCTGTGACTAATAAAGGGGTTTTAAGACAAAATCTTGTTAGTGGATTACCAATTGCTCAATTTACATTGCAAAAGGATGAAATTGTTAAAGAAGTTTATGAATTTTGTAATTTACATGGTCTTTGGAAAACTGTATTATAAAAATGGAAAAGAAATGAGAAAATCATTTCTTTTTGTTTTTTTACTAGAAAAATAATGTTATATAAAATATAATAAAGATAAAGAAAGATGGTGGGAAGATGATTATACAATAAAAAATCTAATGAAAATATATCTTCATTAGGTTATAACTTAACTAATGAAAGGATAAAAAATGCTATTACAAATAAATAAATTAAATATAAAAAATATAAAAGAAGAAAGATTATTAGTAAAAGATTTGTCATTTATTTTAAATAAAAATGATAAAATTGCCATCGTTGGTGATGAAGGCAATGGTAAATCAACATTACTTAAAGCCATCTATGATTCAAGTTTAATTGATTACTGCCAAGTTACTGGTGAAATAAAAAAATATGGAAAAATAGGTTATTTAGAACAAGACATATTGTCAAAATGGAAAGATTATAAAACATTAGACTATTTATTGATTGACAATATTGGTGATGATATTAATTATGAAATGTATGATAAACTTGCTAATTTAAATAAATTATTAAATGATTTAGCTTTTTCTAATGAAAGTTTTTCTGAAAATAAATATATGTATCAATATTCTGGTGGAGAAATAATTAAACTTGGTCTTATAAAAATATTATTATATGAACCAGATATTATCTTTTTAGATGAGCCATCTAATGATTTAGATTTTAAAACAATATTATTTTTAGAGGAATTCATCCTAAATAGAGAAGAACCAATATTATATGTTTCTCATGATCAAAAACTTTTAGAAAACACATCAAATGCAATAATTCATTTGCATCAAATAAAGAAAAAACAAGAGCCAGTTAGTGTATTTATGAATATACCCTATTGTGAATATATAGAAAATAGATTGACTCAAATTGAAAAGCAACAAATGATAGCTAAAAAACAAAGAAATGAATATGTTAAAAAAATGGAACGCTTTAGACAAATTTATCAAACTGTAGAACACCAACAAAATCAAGTTGTTAGAGATCCAGTTCAAGGACGTCTTTTAAAGAAAAAAATTCATTTATTAAAGTCTCAAGAAAAAAGATTTGAAAAAGAAAAAGAAAACTTTTTGGATATCCCACAAAAAGATGAATTTGTTGATTTGTTTTTTAATAAAGAAGTATTAATTCCTAATGGAAAAAAAGTACTAAACTTAGAAATTGATGAATTAAGAATAAATGAAAATATTTTATCAAGAAATATAAAATTAGAAATAGTAGGTCCACAAAAAATTGCCTTTATTGGAAAAAATGGGATTGGAAAAACAACTTTAATTAAAAACATTTATAATCAATTGAGAGATAGAAAAGATATAAATGTTGGGTATATGTCACAAAAATATGAAGATGTTTTAGATGAAAATAAAACTGCTTTAGAGACCCTATTATTAGAGCCAGATAAAGAAAAAGAAGCAATTATTAGAAAAATAATGGGAAGTGCATTATTTACAAGAGAAGAGATGCTTTACAAAACATCACAGTTAAGTGGTGGTCAAAAAGCCAAATTACTTTTATTAAAATTGATTATAAATGAGTGTAATGTAATTTTATTAGATGAACCAACGAGAAATATTAGCCCTATAAATAGTAAAGAAATTTATAGGTTGTTAAATGAATATAATGGATGTATAATTGCAATAAGTCATGATAGAACTTTTTTAGAAGAAGTTTTTGATGATGTTTATGAATTGACAAAAGAGGGTTTAGTAAAAAAGTAATTTGGAGGGAAATATGAGAGCATTATTTTTAATTCATGGTTTTATGACAGATGAGCGAGATTTCACAAATTTAATTCCATATTTAGCTGAGTTTTATGATAAGATATTTCTTTTCCATATTCCAGGACACGGTCCAAATGAAGATACAAAGTTTTTTGAAGAAAATATAACGTTTGATAATATGTTAGCCGAGTTTGATAATTTAAATAAGAAATACGATAAAATTGATGTTGTTGGATTTTCAATGGGTGGAGCACTAGCAACCTATTTACAGCAAGTTAGAAATGTAAATAGATTAGTTTTACTTTCACCAGCAAACAAGTATTTTAACTTTGAATTATTTGGAACAAGATTAAAATATTATACAAAAAATGCTTTGACATCTTATTTTCTAAGACACAAAACACAAGAAGAAAAAGAAGAAGCTAGAAAAAAATTAGAAGCACTTAGAGAAGATGACAAAAGATCTTTTAAAATTGCATTTAAACAATTACTTCCCAATTATACGCCAAGAAATATAAATGTCTTCAAAAGAATTATAAAAAGATGTAATGAAAACTTAGTAGAAATAACACCTCCAACGCTAATAATATGGGGGCAATTAGATCAACTTGTACCTAAAGAGTCGGTTGAATTTGATTATTCTATATGTACAAATGAAGATAAAAAGTTTATTGATATTCCAAGTTTAAGTCATCTAATGCTTAATAGTGTTGAAATTGATTTGATTGTAAATGAAATAGTAACATTCCTTATAAAATAATGATTGTAAATTATATCCAATTGTTGTATAATAAATTGAAATGAAATATTCTTTGCTTAAACGCATCAATATTCGTTTTAAGAAATTAAGCAAGGAGGAATTCAGAAATGTTAAAAGGAACAGTTAAATGGTTCGATTCTGAAAAAGGATATGGATTCATATCTACAGAAGATCAAAAAGATATTTTCGTACACTATTCTGCAATCAACGCTCAAGGACACAAATCTCTTGAACAAGGTCAAGCAGTTAGTTTTGAAACAGTTGATGGTAAACGTGGTTTACAAGCAAGCAACGTTACAGTTTTAAAATAATACGATATTAAAACATTCTTAATTGAATGTTTTTTTATTGCTTTATTATTAATATATGCTATAATTTTTATACATATAATGTATGGGAGTAGTTTGCTTAAGTAATTAAGTTATTGGCCTACATATTGGGTAAAACCAGGTTCAATATTAAAAAACGAGACATATGCAAAGAGTTAGCCTTTTTGCGTAGTCTCGTTTTATTTTTAAGGAGAAGTTTATGGGAATTATATCAATGATTTTATTAGGAATTGGATTAGCAATGGATGCAACTGCAGTTGCAATGAGTAATGGGCTTAATGATAAAAATATTAATAAGATAAAAGCATTAATAATTGCATTGTTTTTTGGTATTTTTCAAGGTGTGATGCCTTTAATTGGATACTTTGCTGGCAGTTTATTCATGGAATTTATTTCAAAGATAACTGCTATATTAGCTTTTGTTTTATTGGGATTTATTGGTGGAAAAATGTTGCTTGAAGGTTTGAAAAAACATGATGAAGAAAAAGAAAGCAACAGTCTAACGATTAAAATGCTTATTTTACAAGCAATAGCAACTTCAATTGATGCCTTAACAGTTGGAATTATATTTGTTGATGCACAAACTTCTAATCCAACACAAAATGCAATTATTGCCTCAAGTATTATTGCAATCACAACCTTTGCAATTTCTTTTGTTGCTGTTTTTGTTGGTAAAAAGTTTGGAACATTTTTAAGTAATAAAGCTCAAATATTTGGTGGGTTAATTTTAATAGGAATTGGTTGCAAAACATTTATTGAATATTTAATTACAATACTATAGACACAAATATATTTATTTTTGATATAATAATAATGTATTTGAATGGAGCATTAATATGGGAGATTATGTAATAATAGCAGAAATAATAGGTACAATTGCTTTTGCAATAAGTGGAGCAATGATAGCGATAGATAATAAACTCGATTTATTAGGCGTCATTGTCCTTGGGAGTGCAACTGCCGTTGGTGGTGGAGCACTTAGAGATATTTTATTAGGAACAAATCCCCCTAATATGTTTACTAATCCTTTGTATGTAATAATAGCAATCTTTACAACTTTAATTGTTTTCTTAGTTTGTAAATTTAGTAAAAATCTTTCAATTTTTACTAAGCAATGGGGAAAAACAACTCTATGTGTAATAGATGCAATTGGCTTAGGTGTTTTTGCTGTTGTTGGAGCAATTGTAACATATGATAAGGGGCATAGTAATTTTCTATTAGTTTTGTTTTGTTCTACCCTTACAGCAGTAGGTGGAGGAATAATTAGAGATTTATTAGCTGGAAAAATACCAGAAATATTTAGAAGACATATATATGCTGTAGCAGCAATGATTGGTGGAATAAGTTTTGTAATATTTCACAAATACTCAGTAAACATTCATATATCAATAATTATAAGTAGTTTAATAGTGATAATAGTTAGACTATTTGCTTATCATTATAAGTGGAGTTTGCCTAGGGTTGAACTGAAAAAGTAGCTTTTAAGTTACTTTTTTTTATTTTTATACTCAAAATTATAATTATTAACCGTTTTCATAAATATAATATATAGAAAATTATTATTTTAAATGGTAAAATATCTATGAATTAGTATATTATTTTACAAAAAATACTATGTTCAATTGGAGGGAAGACATATTATGATGAAACACAAATCAATTTCCGAAAACAAAATGAAACACTCATTAGCAGTTGCAAGATATATGCAAAACTATGCAGTAGAAAGATTGTTAGATGAGGATTTTGGGAAAGAATTATTTCTTTTAGGGTACCTACACGATATAGGGGAAGAATTTGCCTTTAATAAGGAAGAACATGCTGAAGTTGGCGGTCTTATTTTAAAAGAGCAAAAATACAAGTACTGGAAAGAAGTATATTATCACGGAAATATAAATGCGCAATATGAATCTGTTGCGCTAGCAATTCTTAACTTAGCTGAATTATGTATTAATTCGGATGGTACATTTGTTGGAATTGACACAAGATTACAAATTTTAAAAGAAAAATTTGGTGAACAATCACCAGAATATGTTAATTCATTAGCAATGGCTAAAAAAGTAAGAGAAACAAAAATAGTACATAAAAAATAATTGGAGACAAATAGATGCTTTTAGTTGAGTTTTTAATAACATTCCTAACTGGTATTGCAGTATTCTTACTAGGAATGAAAATCATGGGTGAGGGTCTAGAAAAAGCTGCAAGTAATAAAATGCGTAAAGTATTTAGTAAAATTAGCAATAATAGATTTGTTGGGGTAGGTGTTGGAGCTGGAGTTACTGCCATAATACATAGTTCGGCAGCAACTACTGTAATGTCGGTTGGGTTTGTTAATGCTGGTGTAATGACACTTACACAAGCAACAAATATAATTATGGGAGCTAATATTGGAACAACAATAACAGGGCTTCTAATTGCTTTAAATTCATTGAACATGGCTTTATTTATGACAATACCTGCATTCATCGGTATTTTTATGATGATGTTCTTTAAAAAAGAGAATTTAAAACAAACTGGTACTATCATTGCTGGTATGGGAATTATATTTATTGGATTAAATTCAATGAGTAGTGCGGTTGACTTGATTAGTGATACTGCTCAATTTAAAGCAATATTCAATTCTATCGATAATCCATTTTTTTTAATGCTTATTGGTATCGTTGTAACTGCAATTATTCAAAGTTCTACAGCCGTTAATGCGATTATTATTTTGCTTGCAGTCCCTGTTGGAGTTGCAAATGGGTTAGATATTGTAGATGGCTTATATATTATTTTAGGAACAAATGTTGGTACATGTATAACGGCATTAATCGCATCAGCAGGAACTAGTACAAATGCAAAACGTGTATCTATATTCCACTTACTATTTAATGTTATTGGTACTGTTGTTTTTGCGATTGTGTTTGTATTCTTTAAAAAAGAGGACTTAGCATTATTTTTAAATAATGTATTTGGAGAAAATGTAAAGTTCCAAATAGCATGGTTTAACTTCTTCCAAAACTTAATCTGCGCACTTTTATTACTTCCGTTTGGAAAACAACTTGTTAGATTAACGGAAATAATTATAAAAGATAAACCTGTTAAAGTTACAAATGAATTAAAGTATATTGATGACAGATATTTATCTACTCCAACTGTGGCAATTGGTCAAGTTGTAGAAGAAGTGAAAAGTATGTTTAAACTATCTAAGGAAAACTTTGAGTTATCAGCCAAATCATTTATTGAACTTACTGATGAATATGATTACAAGATAAATGATAATGAAAAAAAGATTAATAGTATTAATGTTGGAATTGTAGATTTCTTAGTTAAAGTATCAGGAACAACAATAAATGCAAGCGATGATAAATTGGTTGCTGGAATGTATCATATTGTATCAGATATAGAAAGAATTGGCGATCATTCTATTAATATTATGGAATTTTCACAAAAAATGCGAGATAATAATAATTTCTTTTCACAAGAAGGAAAAGATGAAATAAGTCAAATGTGCCAAAGAATTGTTAAAATGTTTAGTCTAACAATTGATTTATTTGAAAATAAAAGTAAAAATACTTTGACAGAAATTGATGTTTTAGAACAAATTGTTGATGATATGAAAGTTGAATATAGTACTAACCATATTAAACGTTTAAATGATTCAATTTGCACAGCTGAAAATGGAATGATTTTCTATGGTGCTTTAACTGATTTAGAAAGAGTCGCGGACCATATTATAAATATTTCACATCGTTTAGAAGTTAAAAGAACAAAAACTAAAGTTGTATAAGAATAAGAGATTTGGGAAACCAATTCTCTTTTTTCTATATTAAGTAAATTAGCTATTTTTTTTCTATTATCATTTATAAATATAGGAGATAATATGAAAAAAATATTAAAAGAAGTATTTGGTTATGAAAATTTTAGATACCCACAAGAAGAGATCATAGAAACAATAGTAGCAAAAAAAGATTGTATTGCAATCTTACCAACAGGCGCAGGAAAATCATTGACATTCCAAATACCGGCTTTATATTTTGCAAATTTAACAATTATTATTAGCCCATTAATTAGTTTAATGATTGATCAAGTGAATGCTTTAAAGAAAAAAGGAATAAAAGCTTGTTACTTAAATTCAACATTAAATGAATTTGAAACTAACGAAATATATAGTAATTTATCAAAGATGAAATTAATATATGTTTCACCAGAAAAGTTATTAAATAAAAAATTTATAACAGAAATACAAAAAAATAAAATAGATTTTATTTGTATAGATGAAGCACATACATTATTATGGGGACTAGATTTCAGAGAAGCTTTCTTAAAAATTTATGACTTTATCAAAGATTTAAAATATAGACCTGTTATTTCAGCAGTTACTGCTACAGCTACAAAAACAACAATTGATGAGATAAAAAATCTATTAAAGCTTAATAATCCTAAAATATTTAAAACTTCATTTGATAGACCAAACTTGTTTTACCAAGTTAAAAATATTAAAAATAAAGATAGTTATATATTAGAATACTTGTTAAAGAATAAAGATAAACTAGGTATTATTTATGCTCTAACTTGCAAAAACGTAGAAAAAATATATAACTTTTTATTAGAAAAAGGTTTTAAAGTAACTTATTATCATGGGCAATTAAATAATGAAGAAAAAAAATTTAATCAAAAGCTATTTTTAAATGATGAGGTAAATGTAATGGTTTGTACAATAAGTTTTGGAATGGGAATAGATAAACCAAATATTAGATATGTAATAAATTATGACATGCCATCATCGATTGAGGATTACGTGCAAATGGCAGGTAGAGCTTCAAGGGATGGAAAATATGGTGAGTGTACAATTTTATATAATTTAAAAGACTTAAAAATTAATGAATATTTTATTGGTAGAGTAGATAAGCATAAAAAAGAAGTCATTGAATATAAATATATGCAATTAAGAGAAATATATAAATACTGTAAAACAAAGACTTGCTTACATAAATATATTTGTAATTATTTTGAAGAGAAAATAAAAGAAAAATGCAATAACTGTCAAAAATGTAAAAGGAAGAATCTTAGTTAGATTCTTCCTTTATTTCATTAATCATATTCTCTAAATCTTGTTCAGTATATTGATATACTTTTTTACAAAAATGGCAAGTAACTTCAGCCTTTTTATCTTCATCTTTAATTTCAGTTAATTCTTTAACACCTAAAGTTTTGATTCCGGCATAAAAGCGATCAAAGCTACAATCACATACATATTCTAGTTCTTTAGATTCTAGTAATTGATAACTACTACCTACAATTTCTTTTATTATATCTTCTGGAGAATAACCATCTAAAATCATTTGACTACAAGGCTTTAAATTCTTTAAAATGTTTTCAAGTTCATTTAAAGTCTCTTCACTACAACCTGGCATTACTTGAATTATAAATCCACCAGCCGCAGAAACGCTATTATCAGGTTCAACTATAACGCCAAGTCCAACACTTGATGGTATTTGCTCACTAGTTGCAAAATAATATGTAAAGTCTTCTGCAATCTCACCACTAACAAGTTCAGAAGTAGAAGTAAATGGTTCACGCATATTTAAATTTTTTGTTATATTTAAATAGCCATTATTTCCAACTGCTGCCCCTACATTTAGTTTTCCATTATTATATTGTAAAAAAACTTCAGGATTAGAAAGGTATCCCTTAACTTTTCCATTTGAAGCTTCAACTAAAATTGGACCTGCAGGTCCACCACCATCAATACGAATTGTAAGATGTTCGTTAGACTTGTACATAGTACTCATTATTGCACTTATTGTTAAAGTTCTACCTAAAGCTGCTGCAGTTGTTGGCCATAGGCCGTGTAACTGTCTTGCTTTTTCAACTAAATTTGTAGTTGAAGCTGCATATATTCTTACTGTTTGATTAAAGCAATATGCTTTTTGTACATAATCTTTCATAAAATCACCTAGTTAATTTTATCATATTTTTTATTAATTTCAATTTTTTTGTTGACATATAAAAAATGTATGTTAAAATAACTACATCAAATAAAAATATAAGAATTTTTGGGCAAAGATAAAGTTATAACTTTTGAGTATATTTAAAAACAAAAATTCTAAATTCTTAGAATTTTTTTATTTGATAGGCAAAGATAGTTTTTTAAATAAACTTGAGTATAATTATGTCCTATCCATAATGGATTCATAATTATGGATGACATACAATTCTTTTGAATTATAAGGTCATTTTCAAGTGACCTTTTATTTTTGTCATATTTAGGAGGAAAACATGAAAAATCGGCGAAATAACTTAAACTTAAGAATAAATCAAAAAAAGAAAGAGGACAATCATGAAAAAAATATTTAATTTTTTATTAATAACAATTATAACTATTTTAGGAATATCACTTACATCATGTGATAATTCAAATACTCTATATGTTGGGACATCACCAGATTACGCACCATATGAATTTGTTGATTCAACAAGAAAAGGTGATGCAAAGTATGTTGGTGCTGATATTGAATTAGCTAAACATATCGCTAAAGAATTAGGAATGAAATTAAAATTACAACCAATGGAATTTGATTCAATTTTATCATCAATTCAAACTAGTAAAGTTGATGTTGGTATTTCAGGTTTTACATATCAAAAGGAAAGAGCAGGTAATTTTGAGTTTTCAGTTACATATCAAAAAGATGGCGAAGGATATCAATGTTTATTAATTAAAGAATCAAATGCAAGTAAATACACTACATTAGAATCTTTAAATAATAAAGATGTTAAAGTTGGAGCACAATCTGGATCAACACCAGAAGGGTTTGTAAAAGCTAAATTAGCTAATGCTACATACCAAGCATACACAACAATAGATGAAGGTATTCAATATCTTCTAAGTGGAAAAATAGATGCATTTGCTATAGCATCAACGGTTGCAGAAGGAATTAAGACTGCTAATCCTAACTTAAGAGAAGTTGCGGAAAAACTAGATGAAGAAGATTCAAGCCTATATGTTATAGGTAAAAAGGGAAATACAGAATTAATGTCTAAAATAGATACAATAATTACAAAAGTTGTTAATGATGGACTATATGATAAATGGGTAAAAGAAGCTAAAATTCTTCTTGAAGTTTTAGGAGATAAAGCTCACGAAGGACTTAAATAACTAGGAGGTAAATAAATGTTTATTATAAATGCGTTTAAAATGTTTGTTGACTATTTTAGTGAATTTATGAAAGCACTTGGAATTACAATAAGTTTATCACTTTTTGGAGTTTTACTTGCTATTATTTTAGGGACTATAATATGTTTATTAAATTTATCAAAAAATAAAATAGCAAAAGGCATTTCAACAGCATATATTGAAATAATTAGAGGTATACCTTTATTATTACAATTAACAGTTATTTATATTGCAATGCCAAGAGGAATAAGCACATATTTATCATGTTTACTAGCCATTGTTTTAAATAGTGCAGCCTATGTAGCAGAAATAATAAGAGCAGGTATTAATGCCGTTGATATTGGGCAAACTGAGGCAGGTAGAAGTTTAGGACTTAATAATAAACAAACAATGTTTAAAATTGTTCTTCCTCAAGCAATAAAAAATATTTTACCTGCTTTGGGTAATGAATTTGTCATGTTAATAAAAGAAACATCACTTGCTTCAACATTCTTTGTAGGTGATTTAATGACAATAAAGAAAATAATTACATCAACGACATATGATGCTTTAACTCCATACTTTATAGTTGCAGTAATATATTTTTGTTTAACATTTTCGCTTTCTAAATTAATAAAAAAATTTGAAAGGAAGTTAAATGCCTAATGGAAAAAATAGTAGAAATAAAAAATTTACATAAAAGTTATGATAATTTAGAAGTTTTAAAAGGAATTAATAATTATATCGCCAAAGGTGAAGTTGTAAGTATAATAGGTGCTTCAGGAAGTGGTAAATCAACATTATTACGTTGTTTAAATTTACTAGAAATACCTACATCTGGAACGATTATATTTGAAAACAATCTTTTTTTTAATAAAGATAACGTCCAATCTAAAATCAACATTAAAGAATTAGAAAAAAATATTAATATTCATCGTCAAAAAATGGGAATGGTCTTTCAACATTTCAATGTATTTCCTAATATGACGGTATTAGAAAATATTATACTGGCTCCTATTCAAACGAAAAAAATGAATAAAGAAGAAGCAACACTTAAAGCAATGGAATTATTAAAACGTGTTGGTTTAGAAGAAAAAGCAGATGTTAGTCCAGCAAAGTTAAGTGGTGGACAAAAGCAAAGATTAGCTATAATAAGAGCTTTAGCAATGAATCCAGACATGATGTTATTTGATGAACCAACAAGTGCACTTGATCCTGAAATGGTTAAAGAGGTCCTTGATGTAATTAAGGATTTAGCTAAATCAAGTATGACGATCGTTATTGTCACACATGAAATGTCTTTTGCAAAAGAAATAAGCAACAGAATTTTATTTATGGATCAAGGTGTTATTGCTGAAGATGGAACGCCAAAAGAAATATTTGAAAACCCTAAAAATTCAAGAACAAAAGACTTCTTGTCTAAGGTACTTTAAACATATCATTGATATGTTTTTTTTATCTATTTTTTTAAATATATGTTATAATATTTATATATTAGTCTTGATATTAAAGAAAGGAATGTTTTGAAAAATATGAATTTAGAAAAAAAACTAGGTTTATTAGCGTTTGTTCCCAAAAGTATCTTTCAAAATATAAATTACATCTGTTTATTTACTGAAAAACAATTAATTGTAATTGAAGATGATAATATCGAAAATTATATTGAAGAAACAGAAGTAAAATTATCCTTTTTTGAAAGAGTAAGAGAAGCTTTTAATGAAAATAAAGTAACTTATAATTTGTCAAAAGAAAAGATGCTGCAAAATAAAAGTGTCAAAGAATATATGAGAGGTAACACCTCAGATGTTTACTTTTCAACTTTAAATAATCAATTAAATTTTTATTCTAAGGAAGAAAATAAAAAAATTGTTTTGAATTTTGATTATGATACTGAAGAAATAATAATATTTGTTAGAAAAATATTTGGTATTAGTGATAATAATATTGAGTAAAAAGGTGTATTATGAGTTATATGTATAAAGAAGAAATAGTGTCTGTTAGATCAAGTGATTATGCAGATAATAAATATTTTAAACCATCAGCAATTTTAGATTTTTTTCAACAGATTGCTGAAAAACATTCAACTGAATTAGGACTTTGCCATAAAGAATTAGCTAAAAAAAATATTTTATGGGTGATTGTCAAAAATAGATATGAAATCTTAAATGAAATGGTTGACTTAAATCAAGTAATTGTAAAAACTTGGCCTAAACCTAAGAACAAGCTTTATTATGATCGTGAGTATATTATAGAAGATTTAAATGGGAATATTCTTGTTAAAGGATTAACTAGATGGGTTTTAATTGATTTATCAACAAGAAAAATTCTTAAAAATAATGAAATTGATTATAATGGTGAATACTATTTAGAAAATAACTTTAATAATGATTTTGAAAAAATCGATTATGCAAATTTAACGTTTAATATAATTGAAAATTATCAAGTTAGAAAAACAGACTTAGATTATAATTTTCATATGAATAATACAAAGTATGCAGATATTATTTATAATAATGTTAGTAAAAATATAATTAAATTAGAAATAAGTTACAATTTAGAAGCTTTAAAAGATGATACGATTAATGTCTTCTTAGCTGTTAATGATAATAAAAGTTATTTAAAAGGATTAGTAAAAGAAAAAGATTGCTTTAATGCAGTAATAGAGATGGAGAAATAATATGGAAAATACAAAAAAATTCTTAGAATTTATTAAAGAAAGCCCTAGCTGTTTTCATGCAGTTGATAACTTGGCAAATTTATTATTAAAAAATGGTTTTAATTTTTTAAATGAAACAAATAAGTGGAAACTTGAAAAAGGTAAAAAATACTTTGTTAAAAGAAATAATTCAAGTATAATTGCTTTTACTATACCAACGGATATTACTAATTTATCATTTAATATCACAGCCTCACATAGTGATTCACCAACATTTAAAGTTAAACCAAACTTTGAATTAGAAATTGCTAATCAGTATGTTAATTTAAATACGGAAGTTTATGGTGGGCCAATTTTATCAACATGGTTAGATAGACCACTTAGTTTAGCAGGAAGACTTATTGTTAAAGAGAACAATAATGTTGTTAGTAAATTAGTTAATATTGATCAAGATTTACTCGTTATTCCAAATGTGGCAATTCATATGAACCCAGAAGTAAATGGAATGAAATATAATCCACAAACGGATTTGGTGCCTGTTTATTCTTTAAAAACGAATACAGGAAAATCACTAAATAGTTTATTAGCTTTTTATGCTAATGTTAAAGAAGGAGATATCATTTCTCAGGATTTATTTGTATATAACAGGAATAGAGGCAATATTGTTGGAGCAAATGAAGAATTTATACTTGCACCACAATTAGATGATTTAGAATGTGCATACGGTTGTTTGAATGGATTTATTCAAGCTAAAAATGGTAGAAGTGTAAATGTTTACTGTTGTTTTGATAATGAAGAAGTTGGATCTAAAACGCAACAAGGAGCAGCATCAAAGTTCTTAATTGATGTTTTAACTAGAATTAATAATAATTTAGGTAAAGATTATGAAGATTTGTGCTGTGCTTTAGGTAATAGCTTAATGGTTTCTGCTGATAATGCACATGCAGTTCACCCAGCAATGCCTGGTAAAACAGATCAATTAAATAAAGTAGTATTAAATGGTGGAATTGTAATTAAACATAATGCTAATCAAAGCTATACAAGTGATGCGGTTAGCACAGCATTATTTAAAGAAATTTGTAAAAAAGCTAATGTTAAAACACAAGATTTTACAAATCGTTCTGATGTAAGAGGCGGAAGTACATTAGGTTGTATTTCAACATCACAAGTTAGTATTAATAGTATTGACATTGGGTTAGCTCAACTTTCAATGCATAGCTCTAGTGAAACAGCAGGAAGTAAAGACTTATCAATTTTAATAGAAGGAATTAAAGCTTTTTATTCAAGTCATATAACATTTAATGATAATAAATATACAATTGAATAGCTTATCGACATAAAATAACAATTTTTTTTGTCAAACCTTGTTAAAATAACTCTGTAGGTGATAGTATGAAAAAAATAATTGACGTAGAATTAGCGTTACAATATGTAGCAGGTTATAAAAATATTCATGAAAAGCTGGTTAAATCTTTTTTAGATAGTTATAAAGGATTTGATGAAGAAATAATTATATTGATGGAAAAATCCGATATATATAATTTACATATGAAAATTCATTCTTTAAAGGGTATATGTAGGAATTTAGGAACATTAGTTTTAGAAAAAGATTGCGTAATAGCTTTAGATGAACTAAAGAAAAACATAGTAATAAAGAAAGATATAACTTATCTTTTAAAAGATTTTAAAAGAGCATACAAAGAACTAGAACAATTATATTAAAAAAAGGAAATTTTATTTAATTTCCTTTTTTTTGTAATACAACAACTACTCTTTCATCATCAATGTGGTAACTATCTTTGAAATCACCACTAACTTTTAAAATATTAAATTTATTTAAGTCAATTAAATCGTTAAAGTCATAGAAATATTCATTATATATTTCATTAATTTTTTTAGAACCTTCTTTTATTTTTATGTTATGAATTAATTTATTAGGCTTCGTAATATTAAGTTTCCAATCATATTTAAACCATATTAAATCCTCTTTAAAACGTAGTCTTTTACATTCTAAGTACTTAGAATACGAGAATATATCAAAAATAAAAATACCATTTTCATTTAAATTATTATAAATATTTTCAAACATTTGATGTATTTTTGAAATATTATCTAACATATTAATAGAATCAAAAAAACAAGTTATTACATCATATTTTTTATTTAAATTAAAATTAATCATATCAGCTATATGAAAAGAAATATCAGTATGATTTATTTTATTTTTTTCAATAGCAACTTCAATCATAGTAGAAGAAATATCTAATCCTTCAATATCGTAACCATTTATTTTTAATAAAATTGCAAGCGTTCCACTACCGCAAGCAAGATCAAGAATTGAACTTTCTTTTTTTAAATATTTCTTTGTAAAATCATACATTTCTTTATAATTCATTACATGCATGATTTCATCATAGTAAAAACTCAATTGATCATAATTTTTATTCATATTATTTCTTCACCTTTATTTTAGTTATATCAAATTCACAAGGGTCTATGAAAATTGTTTTTTCATGACTAATTGTTACAAAACAATTTCTTTTTCCTGGAATTTTTTTAATATATCTTATTAATGTATAATTAACAGCAACACTACTAGATTCCTTTTGTAAAGAATAAATAGCAGCGATATTAGCAGCAATTCTAATGTCATTTTCTGTTAAATTATCAGTTTTTTTAACAACTACATGACTACCAGGTCCATCTTTAACATGAAACCACATTTCATTTGGTAATGATAATTTATGAGTTATAAGTTCATTTTGAATATTATTTTTACCAACCATAATAATTGTATTATCATCAGTTGCATATGTAAGTATTTTTGGTTTTAACGTTTTACCCTTTTTTTGTTTTAAAGTAATGTATTTTTCTTTTTCTAATTCCTCTTGTATTTCGATAATATCATTTAAATTAGCATTTAAGACTTGAGAATGGATTAAAGTTAAATACTCAATTTCATCATTTGTTTTATTAATCTGTTCATTTAAATGGATAACTGCAGTTTTACTTTTTTGATATTTCTTAAAATATATTTTAGAGTTTGCTATTAGATTATACTTAGGATCTAAAGGAATAGTTATATCGTTATTTTCATAATAATTTAGGACGGTAATAGAAGAAGAGTTTTCTTTTTGGTTATAAATATTAGCAAGTAGTAATTCTCCATATATTCGGTAAATATCAGAGTTTTTTGCTTCATCTAATTCTGTATTTAGTTTTTCAAGTTTTAATTTTAAACGACTTATGTTCCTATTAATAGATAGTAATAGATCATTAGTTTTTTGTTTTATTCTTTCTTGATTAGCTAAATCATAATAAAAAACATCTAATACTTCATTTAAACTGTTATAAGTTTTAGCATTATCAAAATTATCATTAAAATAATAAAAATCCGTTTTGTTGTTGTTTGTAAAAATAGTTGCTGAGATATCTTTATGTATTAATTCATAAAATTTATGATAAAATACTTTCCCTTTAAAAACTTGATTAGCAAGTAATGGGGAAATACCTTGGAAACTAGAAGTAATATCTTTTGATGAACTAATATTTTTTTCTAAAAAAATTCTTTCGATTTCGTCTAGTGATAATTCTAAAGGATTGTATTTATTATCTAAAGATGGAAATTGATAAATAGCATTTGGAAGCATTGTTCTTTTAGCATCAAAAACTCCTTGGTGTCTTAATGCTTCTAAAATAACATTGTTTTTTGTAATAATAAAGTTAGAATGCCTTCCCATTATTTCGATAATTATTTTTTTTGCTTCAAAATCACCAATTTCATTTATGCCAGTAATATCTAAAACTAACACTCTATCAAGTTCATTTGTATAAATGTTTTCTATTAAGTATCCTTCGATATGTTTTCTTAAAAACATTGTAAGACCAATTGGTGTTGGTGGTGATATATATTCTTTATTTGATAAATGGACTCTACTATATTCATTAGAGATAGAAACTATTAAATTATAATTTTCACGATTAGCTCTAATAACAAATAAAAGATCAGTTTCACTTAACTGATTTATTTTAGAAATTCTTCCAGTTTTTAAGATTTGTAACTCACAAGTAAGTTTATTTAAGAATATTCCATCAAGTCCCATATAAATACCTCATTAAAAGTATATCATATAAAACGTTTTATTTCATTTAGGTATTTCAAAATTAATAAAAT
>JAVBOS010000014.1:0-15041 GCA_031550255.1 Anaeroplasmataceae bacterium
TAGATACCGATACAACAAGTAAAAAAAATTCAATAGAATTGATGTTTGATAAATTCAAAAATCAAGAAGTTGATATACTTGTAGGGACACAGATAATTGCGAAAGGACTTGATTTTCCTAATGTAACATTAGTTGGTGTATTAAATGCTGATATAGGATTAAAAATGCCAGTTTATGATTCTTTTGAAAAGACTTATAACATTATTGAACAAGTGTCTGGAAGAGCTGGAAGAGATAAATTAAGTGGTGAAGTTTATATTCAAACATATGATACTAGTAATTATGCGATTACTAAAGCTGCAAAGCATAGCTATCAAGAATTTTATGACATTGAAATTGCAAATAGAAAACTAACAAGTAATCCACCGTTTAGTGAGATTGTAGAGTTAATAGTTAGTTCAAAAAATATGTCTTTAGCGAAAAAAGAAATAAATATTATAAAAAAGAATTTAGAACAAGATAATGAAATTAAAATAATTGGTCCAGCTGAGCATATGATATTTAAAGTTAATGATTTATATCGATATGTATTAACAATAAAGTTTTTAAATGAAAATTTAGAAGTGTTACAAATGATAAATGAAATGTATCAAAATAAAAAAGATATTTACATTTCAATGACAAGGATGTGATTTAATGAGAATTGTATTTATGGGAACACCCAAGTTTAGTGTAAGAGTATTGGAAGAGCTAAATAAGAAATATGAAATTGTTTTAGTTGTTAGTCAACCAGATAAAGAAATGAATAGAAAAAAAGAATTACTACCAACTCCAGTAAAACAAAAGGCAGTTGAATTAGGTTTAAAAGTATTTCAACCAAATAAAATAAAAGAAGAATATGAAGAAATAATTAAATATAATGCAGACATTATGATAACGGCAGCGTATGGCCAAATTATTCCTGAGAAATTACTTAAAACATTTAAAAAATGTATTAATGTTCATGCTAGTTTATTACCTAAATATCGAGGTGGTGCACCGATTCAAAGAAGTATTATTAATGGTGACTAATATACTTGTGTTAAAATAATTGAAATGGTTAAAAAGATGGATGCTGGTGATATTTTTGTTCAGGATAAAATAGAAATTTTAGAAACTGATAACAATGAAGTATTATTTGATAAATTAAGTGTTTTAGGAACAAAATTATTAATTGAAAATTTAGATAATATTGTTGATGGTAAAATTAAAGGCATTCCTCAAAAAGAAGATGAGGTTACCTATGCTTGGAATTTAACAAAAGAAGAAGAAAAAATAGATTTTAATAAAACTTCAAAAGAAATATTTAATCAAATTAGAGGCCTTGCTAATCAACCGGGAGCATATGCAATTATAAATGGTGAAATAATAAAAATTTATTCTTCTAAGGTTTGTGAAACTAATGATAATTCATTACCAGGAACAATTTTACAAATCAATAAAAAGTTAATTGTAAAGAC
Source organism: Anaeroplasmataceae bacterium (assembly GCA_031550255.1). Taxonomy (GTDB): domain Bacteria; phylum Bacillota_I; class Bacilli_A; order Acholeplasmatales; family Anaeroplasmataceae; genus JAVBOS01. Next base: position 1,440 of record JAVBOS010000014.1, read on the forward strand.
AAATGATTCGGCATTAGAAATTTTATTATTAAAGCCAAGTGGTAAAGCTATAATGAAAGCCAGTGATTTTTTAAATGGTCAAAAAATACTGAAAATTAACGATACTTTTGCATAATAAGATACATTTTTTTGTTAATTATGTTATAATTATTATAGCGAAAAACGTTGAATTTTAAGGAGAAATTACTATGGATAAACCAAAATTATTATTTTCAAGAGAAGAAATGCAAAAGTTAAATATTGAATTACTACATTCAAGAGGTGTAGAAGTTGAACAAATAGCTGCAATCGCACATAAGCAACAATCAAAATATACACCAGATATACCATTTTCATTAGCCGTAGAATCAGTGTTAAAAATTTTATCATACAGAGATTGTTTTCATCATGTACAACTTGGAGCTGAAATCGATAGATTAGCAGAAGAAAAAATGTTTAAAGGTCCAATTCAAGATATTTTATATTATGACTTAGGTTTATTTGGAATTGATGAAGTTGTTGGACTTGATATTGCTGGAAACTATGGAGCAATAGGACGTACAAACTTTGGTGATATTGACGTTAATAAACCTGGTATTGTAAATGAATTAAATGAAATAGGAAAATTAGATGGAAAGTGTCATACTTTCTTAGATGATATCGTTGGAGCAATAGCGGCAGCAGCATCTACAAGAATTGCTCAAGTTATTAATGAAGAAACTGCTGAGCATATCGAGTCTCATAATATTTCTATTTTTGATTTATAAAATTAATTATCAAGGAGTGATATTTTGAAACTAAAGAAGTATCGTTTCATGTCATTTTTTGATGATATGTTCGGTTTTGAAAGCAAAATTGATATTTCAAATGATTGTGCTGTATTATTTAGAAGAAATGTTGTAATAAAAAATATTATATTCTTATCAAATATTGTTTATACAATTATTTTGGCAATATTATCAATTGGCGAAGCATCTAACTGGGTTTTAACAATTATTGTTTTCCCTTTGACATTTTTAATTAACCACACACTTAAAAAAACTATTTACCGAAATACTAATGATTTTTTAAAACAGCAAATTGCAATGTATATGGCCTGTTTTTATATGTTTTTATCTGCAATAATGCTTTATTTAAAATTAAAGACTGGTTCAGAAAATTCATATTTAGGTGAAGCCGGTTATATTTTGTTATATTATGCTTTAGTTGTTGTGTCTTTATATCAAGATAAAAAAATGTTGAAGACAGTATTTATGTACGTGCTTGTTATTATAACCTTGTTGCATTTTACTTTAACATATAATTTAATTGGGGAAGATGATGCAAGTAACTTATTCTTATTTATTAAAAACTTTTTTACTTCAAATGCTGGAAAAGACATTTTACTTAGAACAATTATCCTTGGAACATTTATGATTGTTTTGTATTCAATAGTAGCAATTGGTCAGTACATGCAAGAAGAAAGAAAAAAGGAATTAATTAAAAGAAAACAAGTTCAAGATGATTTTACAAATGTTGTAATAAAAATGTTTAATGTTACACTTAATGATACCAATTATAGTGAAGAAAAAATAAAACAAGCCGAATTACTTTCCATTATGAGTGCTAAATTGGCATCAATATTAGGGTATAATCAAACATTATCAGAAGAAATTGGTAATTATGCAAAAATACAACATACAGAGCATGTTGATTTAGATATAACAAACATAGGAGATAAAGATGAACAATTTGAAAAGTTAAGAATTCAAACAAAGTTAGGAAACGTAATAATTAAAAGATTACAACTAGAAAGAAAATGTGAAGACATTGTAAGAACGCATGTAGAAGGAGCAGTTACTGACGAATTTGTTAGTAAGATGCTTTCGATACAACAAGAAAAAGAAAGTCAAATAATATTAATGTCTGATATGTATATTACATTAAGAAGCTTAAATACATATAAAAGACCATATCCTCACAAAACTGCAATTGACTTGTTGGAAAAAGAATTTAAGAGATATTTTGACGGAAATATTTATGATAGATTTATAAAGTTTCAAGATGAATTTGAAACATTATATAATGAATTTTAAAAAGGAGATAACATGGAAAGAAAAACATATACGACAAGTGGAACTTGTGCAAGAGAAATTAGTTTTGATTATGCAGGAAATAAAATTTACAATATAAAATTTACAGGCGGATGTAGTGGTAATTTAGGAGCAATGTCTAAATTGTTAGATGGTCAAGATATGAATAAAGTATGTGAAATGCTAGAAGGAAATAAATGCGGACCAAGAGCGACATCTTGTGCAGATCAATTAGTGAAAGCGATAAAAGAGGTATTATAATGGCAAAATTTTTTACAAGTGAAAGTGTTACTGAAGGACATCCAGATAAAATCTGTGATCAAATAAGTGATGCAATATTAGATGATATTTTAAAACATGATCCAAATGCTAGAGTTGCATGTGAAACGATAGCTACAACAGGATTAGTAGTAGTTTTTGGTGAAATTACAACACATCATTATGTAGATGTTCAATCAATAGTTAGAAATACAGTTACTAAAATTGGTTATACTAGAGGTAAATTCGGATTTGATGCTGAAAATTTAGCTGTACTTTGTGCAATTGATCCACAATCACCAGATATAGCAATGGGTGTTGATGAGAAGGCAGATCATGAACAAGGAGCTGGAGACCAAGGAATAATGTTTGGTTATGCATGTGAAGAAACTGAAGAATACATGCCTTTAGCTATAACTTTAGCTCATAAGTTAGCTCAAAGATTAACAGAAGTAAGAAAAAATGGAACACTAGATTATTTAAGACCAGATGGTAAGACACAAGTTACCGTTGAATATGATGATAATGGAAATGTAAAAAGAATTGATACTATACTAATTTCATCACAACATGCTCCAGAAGTTGATATGGAAACTTTAGGAAAAGATATTAAAAAACATGTTTGTGATATAATTATTCCACAAAAATATGTAGATAAAGATACTAAATTCTTATTTAATCCAACAGGTAGATTTGTTGTTGGAGGACCACATGGAGACTCAGGATTAACAGGTCGTAAGATTATTGTTGATACATATGGTGGAGCTGCATGTCACGGCGGTGGTGCTTTTAGCGGTAAAGATCCATCAAAAGTGGATAGAAGTGCTAGTTATATGGCAAGATATATTGCAAAGAATATAGTTGCTGCTAAATTAGCTTCTAAATGTCAAATTCAATTATCATATGCTATCGGAGTTGCAGAACCAACTAGTATTTTAGTTGAAACATTTGGAACAAATAAAGTAGCTGTAGAACTAATTGAAAAAGCAATTAGAGAAAACTTCCTATTAACTCCAAAAGGAATTATAAGAGCATTAGATTTAAAACGTCCTATTTATGAGCAAACTGCTGCCTATGGACATTTTGGTAGAAATGATTTAAACTTAACTTGGGAAAAACTTGATAAAGTTGATGTTTTAAAGAAATTATTATAATCGGAGGAAAGAAAAATGTTTTTAAGTAGTGGTAGTCCTATAATACTTATTGTAGTATTGGTAGTAGTTGTTTTATTATTTAGTGTTGTTGGTTGGTATATTTCAACATTAAATGGGTTTAGAAGAATGGAAGTAAAAATTGATGAATCAGAATCAGGAATTGATGTTGCATTAACAAAAAGATTTGATTTATTAACTAAGATGATTGGAGCTACAAAAGGTTATGCCGATCATGAAAAGGAAACTTTAAAAGGTGTAGTATCTTTACGTAATCCAGGTGCAAATGCTTCAATTGAAGAAAAAGCTGAATTTGCAAATAAAATGAATGATGCTGTTAAAGCAATTAATGTTGTAGTAGAACGTTATCCAGATTTAAAAGCTAGTGAAAATTTTGGTAAACTTCAAAATGCTATTGCTGAAGTTGAAGAACATTTACAAGCAGCAAGACGTTTATATAATTCAAATGTTTCGATATTTAATCAAAAAATTATCGTTTTTCCAGCTAGCATTGTTGCAGGTTCTAAATTTACAAAACGTAAATTCTTTGAAGCTGAAGCAAGTAAAAAACAAGACGTAGAAATTAAATTCTAAAATCAAATAAAGAGGTATTTTATCTCTTTTTTTGATTATTTGAGGTGAAAATATGAATGAAAAGATAGAACAATTAGAAGCTGAAAGAAAAGTTATTTATGCAAAATTTTTAAAAATAGTTAGTATTTCAGTAATTATAATGATATTTGCACTTCTAATTGCGGTAATAACTAGTGTATTTCCATTAATGTTTGTTGGTTTTATTATCGGCGGAATAATTATAAGTAATGAATATAAAATGGTTAAAGTTTTTTCAAATTCTTTTAAAACAATAGTTGTCCAAGAATTAATAACTGCAGAATTAGATAATGCCACCTATAATCATAATAAAGGTTTAACTGTGAATGAAATCATGTATCCTAACTTCTTTAGATCACCAGATAGGTATCATTCAGAAGACCTATTAAGTGCTGAATATGAAAATATTAAATTTGATGCAGCCGATATAGTTTTAGAAGAAAAACATGTTCGAACAGATTCAAAGGGGCATACCCATACTGAATACGTTACATACTTTAGGGGTAGATTTTTTATATTCGATTTTAAACGTGATTTAAATCTTGTTGTTAAATGCTTAGAAACACTTGGTTTAGGTGCTAATAATAAAAGATTAGAAAAAGTAGAAACTGAATCAATAGCGTTTAATAAGAAGTTTAAATCATTTGCAAGTACTGCTCATGATGCATTTTATATATTAACCCCAACTTTACAAGAAAAAATGATGGAATTAGAAAAAATGTTTTCAGGAACAATTTTCTTTGCCTTTATGAATGGTAAATTTTATTTAGCAATCAATGATAATTCCAATTCATTTGATTTAAGAATTAGTAAACCAATAGATGAAAATCTAATTAAAAAAGTAATTAATGAAATTAGAATTGCTCCAGCAATAATCGAAGAATTTAATTTGAAATCAGATAAATTTAAAAATAATATATGAAAAATATAATTAAAGATTATTATCAAATAACAATAAAGCAAATAAAAAAATATTGGATAATTCCAGTTATTTTAATAGTATATTTATTATTCTTTCATATATTTTTACATGATCATCCTAACTGTTTAATAAAATTATTTTTTGGAATTCCATGTCCGGGATGCGGATTAACTCGTTCGTTTTTAGCCTTGTTTAGATTATATTTTTAAGCATCATTTAATTATCATCCTTTAGCTTTATTAATTATAGTTATGGTTTTTGTATTTGTGTATAGTGAAAGACCATTAATTGGTAAGATTGCTAATAGTAAAATATTTATAATTTCAATTTCTATTATCTTTTTTTTAGTATATATTTACCGTATGTTAAATGTTTTTCCTAATGTACCATTAGATGTTTATGAGAATGCTTTAATTTTAAAAATATTAAAAAAATAAGGAAAATTATGTTTTTTACATAAAGTTCCTTTTTTTTATTTTATTTTATGATATAATAAAAACATGGAAAGCGTTTTCAAGAAAGAAGGTATATTTTATGTGTTATACGTCAAAGAATATTAGAAATATTGCGATATTTGGACATCAAGGTAGTGGTAAAACAACATTAGTAGAATCGTTATATTATATTACCGGTGGTTCAAAGGTTAAAGGGGAAGTTGAAAAGAAAAATACTATTAGCGATTATTTGCCAGAAGAGCAAACTAGATTAAGTTCAATTTCAAGTAGCATAGTACCAATTTATCATAATGATTATAAAATTAATTTACTAGATATACCAGGAAATGATGATTTTATTTCAGAAGCATTATCAATAACAAGAATGGTAAAGGCAGCAGTATTAGTAATTGATGCTACAAGCAAAGTTCAAGTCGGTACAATAAAGCATTGGCAATTACTACGTAAGCGTGGAATTCCTACATTTATTTATGTTAATAAAATGGATAAAGAAAACGTTGTATTTGATCAAATACTTTCAGATATACATGAAAAACTTGGGAAGAATGCTGTGCCTTTTTGTTATCCAATGGGACACAATGAAGGATTTGATGGGTTTGTTAATGTAGTTGATTTAAAAGCTCGTAAATTTAATGGTTCAGTTTGTGTTGATGCTGAAATTTATGATGATAAAAAATTAAAAGTATTAGAATTACATAATATGATATGTGAAGCTGTTGCTCAAACATCAGAAGAATTATTAGAAAAATTCTTTAATGGTGAAACGTTGACAAGAGCAGAAATACATGAAGGATTACGTGAAGGAGTATTAAATGGTGAATTAGTTCCCGTTTTAGTTGGAAGTGCAACAAAAAATATTGGTGTTCATACAATGCTTGATATGTTTATTGATTACATGCCCAATCCATCAGATTTAAAACCTTATACAGTATTTACAAAGGATGGAGTAGAAGTAGAAAGAAAAACAATAAGTTCGGAACCATTTTCTGCTTATGTATTTAAAACAATAGTTGACCCATATGCTGGTGTTATAAGTTTATTTAAAGTTAATTCTGGAACGATTAAATTAGGGGATGAAGTATATTGTTCTCAAACTGGAAAAATTGATAAAATTAATTCATTATTTACTTTGTGTGGAAAAAATCAAACAAATGTCGATATGTTAGAAGCTGGTGATATTGGAGCAACAACAAAATTATCTGATGTAAAAAGTTCTATGACATTATGTGATCCTAAAAATATATGTACATATAAAGAAATAAAATATCCAACAGCAGTAATGTTTAAGGCAATTATTCCAAAAAATAAATCAGATGAAGATAAGTTAAGTCAAGTTTTAAATAAGATTAAAATTGAAGATCCAACAATTGAAATTAAAAGAAATAATGAAACAAAGCAATTATTATTGGGTGGATTAGGAACTTCTCATTTAGCATATATATTTGAAAAAATGAAAAATTTATACAAACTAGAAGTCATTACGGAAAATCCAAAAATAGTTTATCGAGAAAGTATTAAAGGAAGTTCACAAGCACCTGGTAGATATATCAAGCAAAGTGGTGGTTCTGGTTTTTATGGTGTTGTTGAAATGAAATTTGAACCTTCAGTTGAAAATATATTTACTGAAGAAGTTTTTGGTGGATCAGTTCCTAAAAATTATTTTCCAGCAGTAGAAAAAGGATTTTTTGAAGCTTTGGAGCAAGGATTACTAGCAGGTTTTCCAGTAATTGGAGTAAAAGCAACATTACTTGATGGGAAATATCATCCTGTTGATTCTAATGAATTAGCTTTTAAAATGGCGGCCATATTAGCCTTTAAAGAAGCCTATTTGAAATGTAATCCAATTATTTTAGAACCGATTATAAAAGTTACAATAAATTCAGATAGTAAATTTATTGGAGATATTTTATCTGATATAAATACTAAAAGAGCTAAGGTGGTTTCAATGACAGAATTAGATTCAAATCAATCTGAAATAGTTGTTCATGTACCAGAGGCTGAAATAATAAATTATTCAACTGATTTAAAAGCTATTACACAAGGTGGAGGTTTCTTTAATAGAGAATTCTATGGATATGAAGAAGTGCCTGCATATTTAGCTGAAAAGGTTATTAAAGAGAATAAACTAATTTAAAAAGCACGATTGTGCTTTTTTTTTTAAGTAAAAAAAGAAAATATTTACTATTTATTTATTGGTGATGATATGAGGTGTTTAAATTGTAAAGAAAATTTTATCATAAAAAGAAGGGTTGATACATTATTTAAAAAAGAAAAATATTATATTTGTGATAAATGCTTTAAAAAATTTCCAATAAAATTATCAATTGATACTATACCAATAACTGATAGAATGATAGAAATATATAGTATTTTTGAAAAACAATATTTTATTAACTATGATGCTTTTATAATAGAGTATTCAAAGATTTTTGAATATCTATATCATAAAAGAAAGTATTTTATTATTATTTTTGATTATATAAAAATAACGGAAAATTTTATAAAACAAATAGAAATTTTTTCGACAATTTTAGCTGAAAATGTCGTTATTCTAACATTTTTTCAACAAAACTAGTCGATATTTAACGAACGAAAATCATTGAAAAGAAATGTATTTTTATTTAAAATTAATTCATAGCATAACAGGGGGTAAATATTTATGATTACAGGAAAAGTAAAATGGTTTAATAATGAAAAAGGATATGGTTTTATTTTAAAAGAGAACTACGATGATATCTTTGTTCACTATAGTGCAATTTTAGATGAAGGATTTAAAACATTAGTTGAAGGTGAAGTTGTTCAATTTGATCTTATTGTTGGAGAAAAAGGTTTACAAGCACAAAATGTATATAAGATGTAAATATATTGAAAACGCTTTATATTAGTGTTATAATATAAGTGTATCTTAGATACAAAGGAGTGTATATTTATGAGAATAGAAGTTGTTGGAAAAAATGGTTTTCATCCGTCTGAGGCAAACAAAGATTATGCTATAAAAAAATTAGCCAAAGTAGAAAGTCATTTTGATGAAGGAAAAGAATTGGAAGCAAGAGTTGTATGCAAAGTATACAAGGATTATCACAAAGTTGAAATTACAATTCCAACAAAAAGTTTTATTATGAGAGCTGAAGTAACTGATATTGATTTATATGCAGCAGTTGATAGAGCAATTGATAAGCTTTTAGCTCAAGTACGAAAATATAAAACTCGTGTTAAGGAAAAAAATGAAAAAGAAGGAACGAGTTTCGCTTTTGGTGGAAATGAACAATTATACGTTTAATCTTTAGAAAAAGAAATTATAGCATAACAATTAGTAAGAAATAAACAAGTTGAATTAAAACCTATGACTTTAGAAGAAGCAATGGGTCAAATGGAACTTTTAGGACATAGTTTCTTCATTTACTTAGATAAAAATACAAATAGAACACATGTTTTATATGTTAGAGAAGATGGAGATTACGCTGTAATAGAAACTAAATAATTTTAAAACTTAGCAAAAATACTTGCTAAGTTTTTTATTTATAGTTATTTAATGAAAAATTGGTAATAATTATATTATTACGAAAAAGATATTTATTGTAAAAATAACAAATTTATAGTATTATATAAGTATTAAAATTTTATTTATTGAGGTACATGCATGAAATTTAAAAAATTATTTGATTCAGGATTTAAAGAATTAAAACGTTGTCAAAAAATTGCTGATAAAGTGTGTTTGTTAGATCAAGAAATGCAATCTTTGACAGATGAACAATTACAAGCTAAAACACCATATTTTAAAGAACTTTTAAAAAATGGAAAAACATTGGATGATATTTTGGTTGAAGCCTATGCTGCAGTTAGAGAAGCTGCATCTAGAAAAATAAATAAAAAGCCTTTCTATGTTCAAATTGTTGGAGCAATTGCTATTCATGGTGGTAATATTGCAGAAATGAGAACTGGAGAAGGAAAAACATTAACAGCTGTTATGCCAGCTTATTTAAACGCGCTTGCTGGACGTGGAGTTCATATCGTTACAGTAAACGAATACCTAGCTTCTCGTGAAGTTAATGGTGAAATTGGTGACTTATTCCGTTTTTTAGGATTAACTGTTGGGTTAAATTTAAGAGAAATTAGTCAAGATGAAAAACGTGATGCATATAATTGTGATATTTTATATTCAACTAATAGTGAGCTAGGTTTTGATTACTTAAGAGATCACATGGTATTATTTAAAAAAGATTTAGTTCAACAACGAGGACTAAACTATGCTATTATTGACGAAGTCGATTCTATTTTAATCGATGAGGCTAGAACACCATTAATTATTAGTGGAGGACAAAAAAATAATACAAGTCTATATTTACAAGCTGATACAGTTGCTAAAAGATTAGCTGATGAAGATTATGAAATTGATGTTGAAGATAGAAGTGTTACATTAACTCCTTCAGGAATGGCAAAATGTGAAAAATTCTTTAACATACCAAATTTATACGATATAAAGTATGTTAATTTAGTACATCATATTAATAATGCTTTGAAAGCAAATTTCATATTTCACAATGGTGTTGAATATGTTGTAGAGAATGGTGAAGTTTTAATAGTTGACTCATTTACTGGACGTATTTTAAAAGGCCGTCAATATAGTGAAGGGTTACATCAAGCAATCGAAGCTAAAGAAGGCGTAGAAATTAAAAAAGAAACAGTAACTGTTGCTACTATTACATATCAAAATTTCTTTAGAATGTATAATAAGCTTTCTGGTATGACAGGAACAGCTAAAACTGAAGAAGAAGAATTTAGAAATATTTATAACATGTATGTTGTTGAGGTACCTACTAATAAACCAGTTATTCGTGAAGATAAACCTGACTTATTATTTATAACTGCTAATGATAAATATGCTGCTTTAATTGCTGAAGTTAAAGAAAGACATGAAAAAGGTCAACCAATATTAATTGGTACAATTAGTGTTGAGACATCTGAACTTGTATCAAAATTATTGAAAAAAGCAGGATTAAAGCATGAAATGCTAAATGCTAAAAATCATGAACGTGAAGCAGAAATTATTGAAAAAGCTGGACAAATTGGAGCTATAACATTAGCAACTAATATGGCTGGTCGTGGAACGGATATTAAATTAGGTGAAGGTGTTGTTGAATTAGGTGGATTAGCAGTACTTGGTACTGAAAGACATGAAAGTAGACGTATCGATAACCAATTGAGAGGTCGTTCTGGACGTCAAGGTGATCCTGGTTATTCAAGATTTTTTACATCGACTGAAGATGAATTATTGGTTCGCTTTGGTGGAGAAAAATTTAAAATGCGTCTTGCTTTAGCAATCAAGTTAAATTCAGATGGTGATTTAAGTAAACCACTAGAATCAAAAATGTTTACAAAAGTAGTTACAAGTGCTCAAGAAAGAATTGAAGGTAATAACTTCGATTCACGTAAAAATGTTTTAAAATATGATGATGTTATTCGTAAACAACGTGAGTTATTCTATGCACAAAGAACAGAAGTAATCACAAGAGATAGTATTGAAGAAATTGCTTTCCAAATGATTAACAATGCTATTGCCCACGTTACAGAAGTAAATATGATTGAAATTGGAAATAATAAATTTGATATCAATGACGATGCTATAGCTCAAAGTTTTAATGAACAATACTTTGGACCTAATAGTGTAGATGTTAATGTTTTAAAGAAAAACGATGAAACAGGAATTATTGATTATCTATTTACAATTGCAAAAAATAAAATAAATGAAAAACGTGAAGTTTTCCCGCCAGAAGTATATGAAGAATTCTTAAAAGTAATTGTATTAAGGGTTTTAGATACATATTGGACTGAACATATTGATGCAATGAGTGAATTACGTCAAGGTGTAGGATTACAATCTTATGGGCAAGGAAATCCTTTACAAATTTATCAAGAAGAAGGATTTAAAAAATTCCAAAATATGATGGATAACATCAATGTTGATGTAATGAAATATTTAGTTCGTGCTCAAGTAAAAACTAATTTAGAAAGAGAAGAGGTAAATAAAAATACTCAAGCTAATGATGGAAAAGAAACATTAAAAAATGAACCAATTAAAACAGAAAATAAAGTTGGTAGAAACGACCTATGTCCATGTGGTAGTGGTAAAAAATATAAATATTGTCATGGAAATTAAAGAGCTCTTAAATGAGCTTTTTGCAAGTTAGGAGGATATTATGGAGAAGTATGAAATAAACAAGTATATAGCGATTTTTGAACAAAAAGTTAATGATTTATATATTGCTTTGAATATTGAAGAAATACTTCCAATTATTTCCTCATTGGAAGATAAAATTAACCAAAATGATTTTTGGAATGATTCAGTTTCGGCTCAAAAAACAATTGCAGAATTAAATGATTATAAGGAAAAATTTAATTGTTATAATGAAGCAAAAATTGATTTTGATAACCTTAATGATTTATTAGAATTATCACAAATTGATGAAGATGCAAATCTACTTTTAGAAGATGAAATACTTTCTTTTGAGAAGAAGATTGAAAAGATTGAAATTTCTGTGATTTTAAATGGTAAATATGACAACTGTGATGCAATATTAGAATTACATCCAGGAGCGGGCGGAACTGAGTCAATGGACTGGGCTGATATGCTTTATAGAATGTATATAAGATATATTCAAAAAAAAGGATTTAAATATACTATTTTAGATTATCAACCAGGAGATGAAGCTGGGATAAAAAGTGTAACAATTGGAGTCACTGGAAAATATGCTTATGGATATTTAAAAAGTGAACAAGGTGTTCATAGACTAGTTAGAATTTCTCCTTTTGATGCAAATGCTAAACGTCATACATCTTTTGTATCTTGTGATGTATACCCACAATTAGATGAGACTAATAACGTTATTATTAATGAAGAAGATTTAAAAATAGATGTTTACCGTAGTAGTGGAGCTGGAGGCCAATCAGTTAATACAACTGACTCAGCAGTACGTATTACGCATAAACCAACTAATATTGTTGTTACATGTCAAAATGAACGTAGTCAAATTAAAAATAGAGAAGTTGCTTTAAAAATATTGAAAAGTAAACTTTTAGATTTAGAAATCCAAAAAAAAGAACAAGAATTAAAAACAATTGCAGGAAATCAAATGCAAATTGGATTTGGTTCACAAATACGTTCTTATGTTTTTCATCCATATAATATGGTTAAAGATCATAGAACTAACCATGAAACTGGAAATATTAACGCAGTTATGGATGGAGAAATAGAAGATTTTATCATATCCTTTTTGAAGTTTAGCGTGAGGTCATAAACTAATGAATAAAGCCAAAATGAAGATGTATTTAGAAATAGTAATAGGTGTAATTCTTATTGATATTGCATATTATTTCTTTTTTCAACCAACAACACTTGTTACTGGTGGAGTAATGGGAATATCAATTATTTTAAGAGATGTACTACCTTTTTCACCTTCAATTTTCATGTATATTATGAATATAATATTATTAATATTAGGATTTATATTTTTAGGGAAAAGTTTTTTCTTAAAGACTTGTTTTGCTACAATTTTATCACCAACAATTATACTTTTATTTGAAAAAACTATGGACCCATTCTTTTTTATGAAAAGCGTAACTCAAGGTGAATTTTTAATTGCTTGTATTTCAGGCTCATCAATTACAGCATTAGGCTTAGGCTTATGCTTTAGAAATAATGCGACAACTGGCGGTATGGATGTTGTTCAAAAAATATTAGTTAAATTTTTACATATACCATATTCTACAACAATGCTTTTAACTGATTTAGTTGTAATAGTATTAGGAGCGTTCGCATTTAAGCCATTTGGAATAAATATTGAAAGAATTATTTTTGGTTTAATTGCTGTCATTCTTGTTGGTAGATTGGTTGATTTTATCGTTTTAAATGGTAAGAGCCGAAGAACTGCATATATAATTACTGACAAACCAGAAGCGGTTAAAAATTTAATTTTTCAAAAAATAAATCGTGGTGTTACAGAATGTGATGTTAGAGGCGGATATACTGGCAAACAAAAAGTAATGTTAATATGTACACTTGATAAAAATGAAAGTTATAAATTAGGTGATTATGTTAAAGAAGCTGACAGTGATGCATTTACATTTATAAGTGCAACAAAAGAAGTACTTGGGAA
>JAVBOS010000124.1:0-6594 GCA_031550255.1 Anaeroplasmataceae bacterium
TAATTTTTAAAAGGGAGTATGGATATGTTAAAAAGATTTATTAGTTATTATAAACCACATAAAAATATGTTTATTTTAGATATGTTAGCATCGTTTTTTATTTCGGCGATTGGAATGAGTTATCCAATTGTTACTAGAACAATGTTAAATGATTTTATTCCAAATAAAAACATTCAGATGATAGTTATTTTTGGAGCAACTCTGTGTTTTTTATATTTTATAAGAATGTTACTTAGATATTTTGTTCAATATTATGGACATGTTATCGGTACAAAAATGCAAGCACAAATGCGTTCAGACATGTTTAAAGTTTTGCAGAAACTTCCTTATTCATATTACGATGAACAAGAAACTGGAAAGATTATGTCAAGGATGACAAACGACTTAATGGAAGTAAGTGAACTTGCTCACCATGGACCAGAAAATTTATTTATTTGTGGTGTCATGATTATTGGTTCATTTATATATCTTTCTACTATTAATTTATTATTAACACTTATTATATTTGCTTGTGTACCAATTTTAATAATAGTATCTGTAGTCTTACAAAAGAAGATGAGAGAAGCATTTGCTGAAAGTAGAAAAAGTGTAGCGGTTATAAATGCTTCTTTAGAAAGTAGTATTACTGGTATAAGAGTTACTAAAGCATTCACAAATGCAAAAAAAGAACAAGAAAAGTTTGAAGTTGGAAATAAAAATTACGTTGAAGCTAGAAGAAAATCATATAAAGCAATGGGTCAATTTTTTTCTTCAACTTCGTTTGTAACTGATATTTTTAATGTCATTGTAATTATCGCTGGTGGAATATTTTTATATAATGGTAAAATTGATTTAGCAGATTACTCTACATTTATTATTTCTATTAACTTATTTATAAGTCCTGTTCAAACAATGATTAATTTTATAGAACAATATCAAAATGGTGTTACTGGATTTAAACGTTTTATAGAAATAATGGACGAAACACAAGAATATGAGAAGACTGATGCTGTAGAAATAAATAATGTTAAAGGTAATATTTCTTTTAAAAATGTTTCTTTTAAATATAACGAGAGTAAAGATATTTTAAATAATATTAATCTTGATATTACAGCTGGTAAAAAATTAGCATTAGTTGGTCCTTCTGGTGGAGGAAAGACTACTATATGTCATTTAATTCCTAATTTCTATCAAATTACTAATGGAGATATTTTAATTGATGGAATAAGTATAAAAAATATCAAACTTGATTCATTAAGAAAAAATATTGGAATAGTTCAACAAGATGTGTTCTTATTTAATGGAAGTATTAAAGAAAATATATTATATGGAAAGCTTGATGCAAGTATGGAAGAAGTAATTGAAGCAGCAAAAAGAGCAAATATCCATGATTATATTGAAACATTACCAGAAAAATATGATACACAAATAGGCGAACGAGGTGTAAAATTAAGTGGTGGACAAAAACAAAGAATGAGTATTGCAAGAGTGTTTTTAAAAAATCCAGCTATTTTAATTTTAGATGAAGCAACTAGTGCCTTAGATAATACAACAGAAATATTGATTCAAGAAGCTTTAGATGAATTATGCAAGGGAAGAACTACATTAGTAGTAGCACATAGATTATCAACAATTAAGAATGCTGATGAAATAGTAGTAATATCTAATGGGAATATTTTAGAACAAGGATCACATGAACAACTAATAAAAGAAAATAATATATATAAAAAATTATATAGTTTACAATTTAGAGAAAGTGATTTGATATAAAATGGAAAAATTAACATTTAAAGAAAAATTTTGTTATGGTCTTGGAGATTTATCAAGTAATATAATCTTTTCAGCAATTAGTTTTTATTTACTATATTTCTTTGTATGCGTTGGTGGATTAAATCCGTTTTTAGCTGGTGTTATATTCATTGTAGCTAAATTTTGGGATGCTATAACAGATTATTTAATGGGGAGAATTGTGGATAAAACAAAATCAAGATTTGGAAGTAAAAGAGTATATATGATTTTTGGTGCAGTTCCATATGGTATAGCTTTTGTATTGTTATGGTTAGTACCATTTAATGAAAGTACAGCACAAGGAATAAGATTTATATATTATTTAATTTCATATATGTTCTTTTGTACAATTTGGACAGTTGTCTATATTCCATATAACGCCTTAACTGCCTCATTAACTGACGACTACGATGAAAGAACAGAGTTAAATGGATTTAGAATTATTCTAGCTAATGTTGGAATGTTACTTGGCGCTGCATTATTTGCCTTGCTTGCTCAAGGACCAGAAAGTATATTATTCAGTGTAGCTAAAAGTGAAAAAAATGCATTTTTAATTTCATCAGCAATTTTTGGTATTATTGCTGCAATTATAATGTTAATATCTGCTTTTAGTGTAAAAGAAAGAATAGTGAATAAGAATCAAAATAATACGAATTTTTTTAAGACTATTAAAGAATTTTTTAAATTAAAAGAATTTAGATTTACTATGCTATACTACTTATTATCAATGGTTGGTTTTGATATAATAATGAGCATCTTTATATTCTTTGTTAATGATGCTTTAGGATTTGCAGATGGTGGAGCTTTATCAATGGCATTTATAGCTATACCTTTAGTAGTAGCTATTGCCACAGCAGTATTATGGGTTAAGTTAAGTGAAAAGTATAATAAACATGTTGTATATAAATATGCTGTATTTGGAATTTCAATAGTTTTATTAGGATGTTTATTTGTTCCAAAAGAAAATATTTTCTTTTTAACATTAATATGCTTTGGTGCTGGTTTTTTCATGTCGGCTATTCAAATATTACCATTTGCAAGTGTTCCTGATGTAATTGAAGTTGATGAATATGTTAACGGTGTAAGACGCGAGGGTGCTTATTACGGAATTGTTCAATTTATGTATAAAACCGCTTCAGGAATTTCTATTGCCTTTGTATCATTTGTCTTAGGGGCATTTGGTTACGTAGAAGCAATTGATGGTAAAATAATTGAACAACCACAAATGGCATTATTTTCAATAAGACTTATCTTAGGATTAGTTCCAGGAATTATCTTTTTAATTTCAATTATCTTCGGATATAAAGCCAATTTAGGTAGGGAAAGATTTGAAGAAATAAAACTTAAATTAAAGAATAAATAAGATTGAAAGAATAGTTTAATTCGAATATAATTAAAGTACTATTTAGGAGGTATTTTTATGCATGATACATATAAGCCAGTTATTAATATCAGAAGAAAAGTTTTCACTGAAGTAGCACGATTAGCGTATGAAGGTGGAGATTATAAGAGAATTGAAGGGTTACCTTATAAAATATTACCAGGGGAAAATGCCACTTACCGTGAATCAATTTTTCTTGAAAGAGCAATTATTGGCGAACGCTTACGTCTTGCTATTGGACTTCCAATACGTAGCGCTAGTGAACAAGCACCAATTTCAAAAGGAATTGAAGAAAGTGCAATTGCTCAAAAGTATTATGATGAACCTTTGGTTAATATCGTAAAATTTGCATGTAATGCCTGCCCTACTAAATCTTATAAAGTTACAGATGCATGTGAAGGCTGTCTGGCTCATCCATGTCAAAATGTATGTCCAAAAGATGCTATTAGTTTTGTAAATGGGAAATCAGTTATTGATCAAGATAAATGTATTAAATGTGGTAAATGTAAAGAAGAATGTCCTTATAGTGCCATTATAAAAAGAGAAAGACCATGTGAGAAAGCATGTGGAATGGATGCTATTAGTAGCGATGAAAACAATAAAGCTAAAATTGATTATAATAAATGCGTAAGTTGCGGGATGTGTATTGTTAATTGTCCGTTTGGAGCAATAGCTGATAAATCACAAATATTTCAACTAATTCATTCAATTAAAAATGGTGATCGTGTAATTGCTATTGTTGCTCCGGCCTATGTAAGTCAATTTGGTCCCAATGTAAATCCTTATAATTTTGAAGATGCTATGAAACAATTAGGATTTGATAGTGTTGTAGAAGTTGCTGTTGGAGCTGATTTATGTACTATAGAAGAAGCGCACGACTTTATGGAAAAGGTTCCTAATAAATTGAAGTTTATGGCAACATCATGTTGTCCAGCATGGAGCAGCATGGCTAAAAAGAACTTTCCTGAATTAAAAGATAATATTTCAATGGCACTAACACCAATGGTTTTAACAGCAAGATTGCAAAAGAAAGAACATAAGAATTGCAAAGTTGTCTTTATAGGTCCATGCTCTGCTAAAAAATTAGAAGCAAGCCGTAAATCAGTTAGAAGTGACGTTGATTTCGTCTTAACATTTGAAGAATTAATGGGAATGTTTGAAGCGAAAAATATAGATTTCACTAATTTAAAGGAAAAACCACATAAGTATGAAACAACATCAGCTGGTAGAGGTTTTGCCGTTGGTGGTGGAGTAGCAAATGCAGTTGTTGAAGCAATTAAAAAAATTGATCCAAATAGAGAAGTTAAAACAGTAGCAGCGCAGGGACTTCATGAATGTAAAAAATTATTACAACTTGCTAAAGCGGGTAAATATAATGGTTATTTACTTGAAGGAATGGGCTGTCCTGGTGGATGTGTTTCTGGAGCTGGAACTTTGGAACAAGTAAAAAAATCAGTAAATGTTGTAAATAAATATAAAGATTTGGCTACGGAAAAAAATGCTGTTGATTCTAAATATGCAATTACTCTAAATTTACTTGATTAATTGTTAAAAATTACATAACATAAAAATATCTTTTTTGTAAAAAATAATAATGCATATATTAGAAAAAAGAAAGAAGTGTTTTTATGGAATATGGATATAAAGATTATGAAAAAGATTTGTTAGAAAAAAGAAGATATTTATATTATTCTACAGGTTTATTAGAAGGATGCATTCCAAAACCTCAAGATGTTTATGTATGGAATGAAACTCTTCAAAAGTACGAAAACAAAGATTTATATTAAAATATATGTACTCCCTTAAGAAAAGGGAGTTTTTTATTATAAAAAAACGACAAAATAGATAGTTTTTTTACAAAATAATGTTATAATTTAAATAAAAAAGGATGTGTGGTTATGCAAAAAAGAATTAATCCATTAGATTTAAATGTGGAAGAAAAACAAGTACATGCAGCAAAGGTTCACAAAAGAGTAAGTCCTTTGGAAGTTAAGGAAGAACCAAAAGTTTTTAATTACGAATTAAAAGATGGACAAAAACGTAAGTTTATTTTTGGTATGATTAACAAGGAATTACTTGAAACATTAGTGGCAAAAAACCAAGATAAAAAACCAATGCAAGTAATTGAATTAGCTTTATTAAAATTATTGCAAGAAACTGATATCGAAACTTTAAAGAAATTAGTTAAGTAGGTGGAAGAATGTTATTAACATATTTTTGTAAAAAAGGTGGAGTAGGAAAAACTACTATCACAGGAGAGCATGCGAATTATTTAGCTTCTTTAGGGAAAAAAGTATTAATAATTAGTATTGATGATCAAAATTCAATTTTTGAAATGTTTGGAGCTTCAGAGCAAATATTTGCAACTGAAAATAACTATATAGAACATTTAGTTACTAAAAATTGTACATTAGAAGAATCTTTACATCATATTAGAGAAAATCTTTATGCTGTAAAAACTTTAAATACTGATATGCTATCAAAAAAATTAACATTAGAACGTTCTTTTGAAAAAAGCTTTGTTGAAACAATTAAAAGTTTCAACACATTAAAATTTGATTACATTTTCTTTGATCTTCCGCCATCATCAAATAGAACTTCTGAAGTATTGCTTGAAATGTGTGATGATGTATTATTGATTGTTGAACTAAACAAATTAGGAGTAAATGGATTTTATAATACTTTACAATATTTTACGGACAGTGATATTCCACTTGATAAAATAAAATTTATTTTACCAAATGGTTTTTCGAAAAATAAAGCAGCACCTACAGTTGCATTAGAAGAAATAGTTGCACTTACAAAAGAAAATATTCCTGGAGTAAAAATTTTGGATTGTATGCCAGAAAAATCAACTATATTATCATTACAACAAAAAGGTATTTCTGTTTTTGATAAAAATGTAAAAACTTTATCAAGCTATACAAGAAGTCAAAAGAAAGCGATAATGCAAATTCTATCTTCTTTATTTGACTCTATTAAATTAAAAAAATAATTAACTAAATAAAGTTGTTTAATCAACTTTATTTTTTATATCAGAGGGAAATATGAAATTACTTTACGGGACAACAAATTTAGCAAAAATAAATTATTTAAAAAAATTACTTAAAGATGAAAACATAGAAATTATTTCGCTAGAAGACTTGAAAATAGCCTCATCACCAGAAGAAACAGGAAATACACCCTTAGAAAATGCACTAATAAAAGCAAAGTTTTATTCACAATTCTTTGATTGTGTTATTTGTCAGGATTCTGGATTATACTTTAATGATTATGATTTAGATGATAAAATACAACCAGGACTATATATAAGGCGTGTAAATAAAAAAGTTTTAAATGATGAAGAATTACTTTCATACTATAGTGGTTTAGCAAAAAAACATGGAGGAAAGATATTAGCTCATTATGTAGATGGTTTTGCTATTATAAAAAATCAAAAAATATTT
>JAVBOS010000060.1:0-2683 GCA_031550255.1 Anaeroplasmataceae bacterium
CTGAAATAGAAGCACAATTATCAAGTTTAGAAGATGAAGATCGAAAAATGTTCTTAGAAGACTTAGGAATAACTACTCCTGGATTAGATATTTTAATAAAAGCAACTTATGATCTATTAGGTTTAGCAACATATCTTACAACAGGTGTTCAAGAAACAAGAGCTTGGACATTCAAAAAAGGAATGACTGCTCCTCAATGTGCTGGTGTTATTCATACGGATTTTGAAAGAGGATTTATCAAAGCTGAAACTGTAGCATATGATGATTTAGTAGCTTGTGGTAGTATGGTTGCTGCAAAAGAAAAGGGAAAAGTAAGACAAGAAGGAAAAGAATACATTGTTAAAGATGGCGATGTAATGTTATTTAAGTTTAATGTTTAGACTAGTAGTTACTAGTCTATTTTTTTATCTTAACTTGACTTTTTGTAAGAATTTTCATATAATATCATACATAAAAAGAGGTTATTCAAAATGAAAAAATACTCGTCTTTGACTATAATTGCTTGTAGTTTTATAGTATTAATAATTATAGGAACAATGTTATTGTGGTTGCCTATATCTACATATGACACAAAACAGCTGAAATTAATTGATGCCTTATTTTTATCGACATCTGCAGTTTGTGTTACCGGTCTTTCACCAGTTACAAGTATCGCCGATACTCTTACAATATTTGGTAAAACATGTTTATTACTGCTTATACAAGTTGGCGGATTAGGTATTGTTACACTTGGCGTTTTCCTTTTAGCTATTTTTGGGGCTAAAATAGGCATATCTGAGCGTTTTTTAGTAAAAGAAGCTCTTAATCAAAATAGCAATCAAGGACTTATTAAAGTAGTTAAAAACATAGTTAAGTATACATTAATTATTGAAGGAATAAGTTCCATTATCAATGCTTTAATATTTTTGAGATATTTTAATTTTTTTGAAGCTTTAGGACATGGGATATTTCATACAATTTCAGCATTTAATAATGCAGGTTTTGATATTTTAGGATCTAGTAGTTTAATAGCTTACAAAGATGATTTATTATTAAATTTATCAATTACCACATTAGTTATTTTAGGAAGTTTAGGATTAGTAGTTATAAATGATGTTGTAAAAAAAAGAAAATGGAATGATTTTAGTTTTCATACAAAAATTGTTCTTAAAATGACCTCTGTACTAGTAATAGGAGGAACATTACTTGTAAAATTATCTGAAGGAAGTAGCATAACGTGGGTACAAGCTTACTTTCAAAGTGTAACAGCAAGAACAGCCGGTTTTGCAACGGTAAGTTTCTTATCAGTACAACCAGCTACCATACTAATAATGATAATTTTAATGTTTATAGGTGGTTCACCAAGTTCAACCTCTGGTGGTATTAAAACTACAACAGTATATACCATATATAAGTCTATAATTAGTTTTGCAAAAGGTAAAAGAACAATTATATATAATAAAAAAATTGGTGAAGAAACAAAATTAAAAGCTTTTACTTTGACATTATTTGGAATTCTTACAGTAAGTATTGCTTCTTTGTTTATAATGTTAATTGAACAGCATAATCCATCGAGTATTGGTGATATGAATGAAGTAATATTCGAAGTAGTGAGTGCTTTTTCTACAACTGGACACTCAGTCGGTTTGAGTTATGTTATGTCAGGGTATTCAAAGGTAATAATGTGTATTTTAATGTTTCTAGGAAGAATTGGACCGTTATCAATTATGGGTTTATGGAATAAAAATTGGAATCATGCAAATTCTTCATTTGAAATTGACTATATTGAAGAAAAAATAATAATAGGTTAGGTAGAATATGAAAAAAAATATCGCGGTAATTGGATTAGGTAGATTTGGAGTTAATTTATGTGAAAGCTTAAGTAAAATGAAAGTTGATGTTATAGCTTTGGACGTTGATGAAAAACGAGTTAGAAAAGCTTCTCAATTTATAAAAAATTCATTTGTTTGTGATTGTACTAGTGAATCGGCATTAAAAGAATTGGGATTACAAAATGTAGAACATGCTATAATTGCATTCGGACAAAATGAATCAGATACTTTAGTAAATACTATAGTTACAACAATATTATTAAACAGCCTTGGTGTAAAAGAAATAACTGTTCGATTAGATGATGAAATATATGAAAATGCACTAAGAAAAATTGGAGCTACTAATATAATTAATCCTATGAAAGTTGCATCAGATCGTGTAGCTATAAAAGTTGCTGCCACTAATTTTGTTGATTATTTTAAAATTAATGATGAGTATAACGTTATTGAATTAATGGCACCAAAGAATATGACTGAAATATCTTTAATAGATTTAAATGCCCCCAAAAAATTTGGTGCTAATATCGTTTTAATTAAAAGAGATGAACAATTAGTAACACCAAAAGCTTCAGATATTATAATGCCAAATGATGAAATATATATATTTGGTAAAGAAGAAGCCGCAAAAAAATTAATTGCATATTTAAAAACTAGATAACATATTTTAGGACGAATAATTATCGTCCTTTTATTTATATAAAAGAAGTCGCTTTTTGTTGAAAAATCAGCCATTATTTGATATACTTATTTTATATGTATTAAAATTGAGAGGAGAAAAGCAATGGATATTTTTAATTTTATTCCAGAAAACTTTTTCTCATTATTAACTTCCAAAAATAAACGTTTATATGCAAGCTGCATTTTTAGAGTAT
>JAVBOS010000084.1:0-4329 GCA_031550255.1 Anaeroplasmataceae bacterium
TCTAGATTTTTTAAAAATAATAAATTTTTCTTTGTAAGGTTTTTCTTTGTATAATAAATTGAGCCATTTAAACTATTTAAATTTTCTTCAACAATCATTTCCATAT
This sequence comes from Anaeroplasmataceae bacterium, assembly GCA_031550255.1. GTDB lineage: Bacteria > Bacillota_I > Bacilli_A > Acholeplasmatales > Anaeroplasmataceae > JAVBOS01. The sequence continues at coordinate 107 of JAVBOS010000084.1, forward strand.
TTAAGTCAAAGATATATTCTTCTCTATTACCTTTAACATATTTTGTTTTAAATTTTTTATTAAATTTCTTTAAAACTTTAAATGTTTTATTGGGATAAGGACAATCTGTTACTAAATCTCCTAGAAATAAAACATGGTCAATATTTTGGTTTAATAAATAATTATATACTGCTTCTAAAGCTATATAATTAGCATGAATATCCGATAATACAGCAACTTTCACATTATCCCTCCTTTAAACATAAAAATATTATATCAAATAAAAACTGTAAAGACTATACATCTTTACAGTTTATTTTATGGACGTTTTCCGTATTGTTTTTTCTTGTCGCCAAAATTTTGAGATTTCCCTTGACGATTTGAATCTTTAAAGTTTCCTCTTTTATTATCTGAGTATCTTTTATTAGAGTTTCCTTTGTTTCCGTAAGATTTTTGAGCTCTAACTCTAACTGGTGGTTCACTAGTTAATTCAACATTTGTTGGAGTAACTTTTGGAATAATAATATCTAGGGCAGCAGCTAAAGCAACTTCAGCTCCATACATTTCAATAAGCTTTTTAGCATTTTCGTAGTGTCTCATGGCATTTCCGCTTTCGATTGCTTTAGAAATCACTTCTACTGCCATATTTTTCTTTGCTTCTTTAACTTCCGTTAAGCTTGGAGCATCAACTATTTTAATTTTCGCGCCAGTTTTAGTTTCAATTAAACGTAAATGTTCAAATTCGCTTCTTCTTAAGAAACTTATAGAAGAACCAACACTACCAGCTCTACCTGTACGTCCTATACGGTGTACATAGTATTCAACTTCTTGTGGTAAGTCAAAGTTATAAACAACTTCAATCCCATCAACATGAATTCCTCTTGCTGCAACGTCAGTTGCTACTAAAAATGTAAATTGACCACTTTTAAAGCCATCCATTACATTTGTTCTTTCTTTTTGAGATAAGTCTCCATGTAATGCTCTAGCATTAAAACCACATGAATTTAAGGCGTTTGCTAATTCATCAGCACGTCTTTTTGTTCTACCAAAAATAATTGCTGAAGAAGGATTTGAAACTTCAATTAATTTAGTTAAAATACTAAATTTTTCTTTTTCTTCACAAATAATAGCAAATTGATCTACTGATTTAGATGTTGTTAATCCTGAGCTTACCAAAACTTCAATTGGATTTGTTAACATTTTTTCAGCGATAGCTTTTACATCTTTAGATAATGTGGCTGAAAAAAGTAATGATTGTCTTTCTTTTGGCATGAAATCAATAATTGCATTTAAATCTTCTTTAAATCCAATATTTAACATTTCATCGGCCTCATCAAGTGTTAAAGATTTTAATTGACTTAAATCAATTTTATTATTCTTTAAGTGATCAAGTAATCTACCAGGTGTACCAATTAAAATATTTGGAACAGATTTTAACATTCTTCTTTCAAGTGTATAACTAACTCCACCTAATATTAAGCCAGTATTGATGCCTGTATACTTAGCCAATAAGTCTAATTCTTTTTTAATTTGACTTGCAAGTTCACGTGTAGGTGATATTATCAAATGTTCGATTGCCGCATTTTTTCTTGTTGAGTTTTGGATTAAAGGAATACCGAATGCAGCAGTCTTTCCAGTTCCTGTTTGTGCTTGACCGATAATATCCTTACCGTCAAGTATTGAAGGTATTACTTGTGCTTGAATAGGTGTTAAGTTTTCAAAACCCATTTCTTCGATAGCCTTAAGTATCTCTCCATTAATATTTAATTCATTAAATTTCATTTATTTTCTCCGTTCTAAAATTACTGATTTATAATTACCAGTATTTTAGCATCGTTTGACTGGTTTAATTATAATTTAAGCGCAACATTAAGTATTATATCAAACAAAGGGTATAATTGATACATTTATTTTATTTAAATAACGTTTACATAAAAAAAAGATACCTAGCAGTATCTTTTAATTTAAATTAGCAAATATTAAAGCTACAACTGTAAATATTAAAACTGTTGCAGAAACCCACTGATATTTAATGTTTTTGTCATTTGTAAGTCTTTTTTTATAAAATATTATATCTACAATTAATGTTAGGAATAGCAGATAATTTATTATAATTGTCATTTGATTAGTATTGTTTAAACCAGTAAATGTAAAAACGATTATAAAGTTAACAATACTGAAAAGCAAAATTTCTAAATTTATTTTTTTTGAAACGTACAATATAATTGGCATTACAAAATAAACAATCGTGTTAGTTATTTGCATACCGAATACCGATCCTATAGAAATTTTATCATAAAATGAAAGTATTGTTAAAACAAATAAAATAGCAAAGTATAATAATAAAATATTATTTCTTCTTTTACCGACACCTAATATCCAGCTTCCAATTTCAAGAACTATTAAGCCTCCAACCGCAAAACAAATCGCAATAAATAAATAGCTTTCTATATCAATTAATGAAGTAATAGTAAAATCAAAAAATTTAAATTCCGAATTAAATATAATTAAAGGAAAAAACACTAAAAAGATTATAGATGCATATTTAATTACTGAAATTGAATTAGATTTAACAATTCTCAAATCTGCTTCATTGTAATCACAGGCCATTATATATTTAGATCTACATATTATATAAGCTAAAGCATTTCCTGTAATAAATATTATTAATATTAACAATCCACTTATTTTTGCCCCCACAGAACCAACGCTTGGTATGCTATTTAATAAATATGTAATTCCTATTGAAAGTGCTAAACCAAAAATAAGTAATATTTTTATTATTAACGTTTGCAAATTAAAAATATGTACTCTATTTTTTTCGTCTTTTTCTTCCTTTGTTAATACTTCATCATTTAAAAGGTATTCAACACTCACATTAAATATTTTTGCTATAAGAAAAAGTGTGTCAGTATCAGGATTAGAAATTCCTTGTTCCCATCTACTTACCGCTTGTCTTGTTACATTCATTTTCTCAGCAAAGACTTCTTGAGTCATTTTTTGTTCTTTTCTTAAAAATTGAATTTTTTCACCTTTGTTCATTTTTCCACCTCGATAAAAATATATCACATATCCTAATTGCATATTAGATATATGTAATTGCATTTAGCAATTTATAATTGCAACTACTAAAATAGTGATATTTGTTCATATCCTTTTTCAATTTCTAATTCTCCTAGGTAATTAAAGACTTCCTCTGGTTTATATATTATATTATGCTTATCACAAAATTTAATAAAGTATTCATGTAATTGCTTACTATTAGGAACACTAATCATATAGTTTAAACCATATGTCTTAATATATTTTTCTTTTAAACCCGGAAAATGCTCATCTAGCTTTTTATAAAAATATTCTCTATTTCCATCTCTCATGGTAACTCCCATGCCAAAATACATAATATATTTAACGTTTGCTTCTAAACAATAATTTAATATTCCTTTTAAGTTTTCTAATGAATCGTTTATAAATGGTAGTATTGGTCCAAACCAAACAACTGTCTTTATTCCTGCTTCATTAAATTTTTTCAAACAATCCAATCTCTCTTTTGATGTTGATACATTAGGTTCTAGAATTTTACATAACTCATCATCAAATGTAGTTAAAGTCATTTGAACAATAGCTTTAGCTTTCTTATTTATTTTTACTAATAAATCTAAATCTCTTAAAACCATAGTTGATTTAGTTAAAACACTGACTCCATGTCCTTGTTTTTCAATAACTTCCAACATACGTCTTGTATATTGTAACTTGTTTTCTAAATGCAAATAGGGATCGGTCATTGCACCGGTCCCAACCATTACTTTATTTCTTTTTTTTAGTAGTTCTTCTTCTAAAAGTTCTATAGCATTTTCTTTAACTTCAATATCAGTAAATTCATGATTCATTTGATAACAATTACTTCTTGAATCACAATAGATACAACCATGTGTACATCCACGATATAAGTTAGCGCCATTTTTAGCAGAAAGTATTCCTTTTGCTTTGACAAAATGCATTTTTATGCACGTCCTTTTAATTCTTTTCTACTTCTAAATTTAAGTGTATTTTTATTAAATAAATAATTAAATAACATAAGAATAATTAATGATACCATAATTAACAAGTTTCTTGTATTGATAAATGAAATTTTTAAATAATCTAATAAATAATCATTTACTAAATATACCACGACACTTGAAATTAAAAACATAACTAAACATGTAATAATCAATAATAAAATATTTTTAAAGATAAATTTCATT
>JAVBOS010000090.1:0-3120 GCA_031550255.1 Anaeroplasmataceae bacterium
TGAATCCTAATATTGAAAAACCATTTATTGGAAAAACAGCTGTTGGTGAACAAACAGAAAAATGGAATACTGTTGCTTTAGAGAAAAAACAACAATATTTAAAAATAAATGAAGAAATTAATAGTTTACAACAAGAATTAAATATTTTATCTAGCTTAGATTTAAAATCTATTTTAGGCGATTTAGATAAGTATTCATTACTATATAAAGAAGAAAATCAATTAAAAGAATTAATGAATCAAAACTCTAAACAAAAAAATATGACAACAATCGAGTTAGAAGAAGAATATAATAAGATTGCATTAAATATTAAAGCTTTTGATAATAAAAAGATTTTAATAAGCCAAGAAATTGGTGGTATTGATAATGCAATATTAAATTATAATACACAAATTGATCAATTCAATTCAACTTTAGAAAATTCACAAAAAGAATTAATGGTTTTAATAAACGATAATTATGAAGTAGAAGCAAAAGCTAAGAAGGAATATGAAAATATACGACAATCTATTGGTATTCAAAAAGCATATGCAGATTATCAAAAACGTTTTGCAACAGAAGAAAGTAATTTTCAAAGTGCTACAGATGGTTTAGTTAATAGACAATTTAAGTATATTAATACCTATAATTTATCTTATTCTATCGGTTTATCTGAAATGAATAAATATTTAGGTGAACTTAATAAACTTGAAAAATCAGAATTGATTAAATATGAACAGAAAGTTCGTATTGCCCGTGAGGAAGCCGAAATCATCTTTAAAGAAGACTTCTTAAGTAAATTAAGAAATAACATAATGACGGCTGAAAGTGAAATTCAAAAAATTAATGAAACACTTCATGGCATAAAATTTGGTAATGATACTTATGAATTTGTTTTCCCAAAAAGTAAGGATTATTCAATATTATATGAAATGGTTACAAGTGAAATAAATGAAACTTCATCTGGATTATTAACATATGATTTCCAAAACAAATATCAACAACAATTAGAAGAATTATTTGCTAACTTAGCTATTGATGAATTAAATAGCAATGGGGCAATTAATAAATTTACTGATTACCGTACTTATATGGACTATGATATTAAAATTACTAACCAACTAGGTGAAACAATGTCATATTCTAAAGTATTCAAAGAAAAATCAGGGGGAGAAACGCAAGTTCCTTTCTATGTTGCTATGATTGCTTCATTTGTAAGAGTTTATACTAAAAACAAAATGATACCAGGTGATACTATAGGTTTAGTATTGTTTGACGAAGTATTCGATAAAATGGATGCTAATCGTATGAAAGCGATGATGTCATTTATTACATCTATGCCACTGCAAGTGTTTATTGCTTGTCCACCTCAACGTATGACTTTATTAAGCAGTTTTACTGATACAACATTAGTAATGGTTAGAAAAAATACAAGAGCACAAGTATTACCATTTGTAAAAAATAATGAAGAAGAGGAAGAATAATTATGGCTTTATTAAAAAAGAATAAGGTAAATGAATATGAACAAGCTTCAAGAAATTTGAATAATTATTCTAAATCAAAAACTTCTTTTGAGAGAATAATTTTTGAAAAATTAATTGATGATGATAAAAGAGTGACACAGCTTGTTGATAATTTAAAACAAGGAAATCCTTTAGTTATTAATTTATCAGATTTAGAGTTAATGGAAGCAAACAAAATGTTAGCTTTCTTAAGTGGGGCTTGCTATGCATCTGAAGGTAATATTATAAAAATAAATGAATTTACTTACTTATTTGCGAGAAAAGTTGATTTTTTAGATGGAAGTTTAAAAGAATTTCTAGAAGATTTATAATAATACTTTACAAGGTAATTACAATTATATATAATATTGTTATTATATAAAAATCAATGAGTTGGACGAATTATATTAAAACTATTTTTAGCGAGTTAATGATGGTGAAAGATTAACAATAGAAATATAATTAAATCACCAATATAGATGGATTAACGATGAGTTAATTTCGTATGTCTACGTTACAGATTAATGAGTGCTTAGAATATTTATATTCTTTGAACAAAGGTGGTACCACGCCATAAAGCGTCCTTTATTTTAAGGATGCTTTTTTTATTTTAGATAGGAGTTACTATGAAAGAACTAAAAATATCACAAATGTTACAGTTTCAATATGAATTATGTGAAAAACATAAAGATAAATGGCCTTTAATTGAACCAATTGACGCTAGAAATTCATTACTATGGATGTTTGAAGAAATTGGAGAAGTTATTTCCATTATAAAAAAACGTGGTGAAAACGAAATAATGACTAATCTAGAATTAAAAGAAACGTTTAAGGAAGAATTAGTTGATGTATTTATGTATTTTTTAGATGTTTTAAACCGCTATAAAATAACTGGCGAAGAATTTACTAATGCCTATTTAAAAAAACATGATTATAATTTAAAAAGAGATTTTGAAAAACAACATAAAGATTATAAAAAAGGAGAATAAGAATATGAAAGATTACAAAAATACGTTATTTATGGGTCAAACTAGCTTTGAAATGCGTGGTAATTTAGGAAACAAAGAACCACAAATTTTAAAAAATTGGACTGATATGGACCTTTATAATAAGGTCATTAAGAAAAATGAAAATAAGGAAGAATATACATTACATGATGGACCTCCATATGCTAATGGTGATATTCATTTAGGACATGCTTTAAATAAAATTTTAAAGGATTTTGTCGTTAGATATAAAAATATGAATGGATTTAAATCTGTTTATATTCCAGGATGGGATACACACGGATTACCTATTGAAACAGCTTTACAAAAAGCTGGAGTAAATCGTAAAGAAAAAACAACTAGTGAATTTAGACAATTATGTGAAGAATATGCTTATAAACAAATTGAAAGACAAATGGTTGGTTTTAAACGTTTAGGTGTTTTAGGTGATTATCAAAATCCATATATCACATTAACAAAAGATTTTGAGAAAGATCAAGTTTTAGTATTTGCTAAAATGGCCGAAAGAGGATTAATTTATAAAGGGTTAAAACCTGTTTATTGGTCACCAAGTAGCGAATCAGCTTTAGCAGAAGCAGAAATTGAATATCAAGATAAAACTGATTCATCAATTTATTTCAAATTACCAATTG
>JAVBOS010000181.1:0-5761 GCA_031550255.1 Anaeroplasmataceae bacterium
ATTGGTAAGTAGTCATTATTCATATTTTGTAAACTATAACCTTTTTCTGTTATTGTTAATGATACCATTTGTAATGATTTATTTTTAAAATGATTTTTTAAAATATTAAATTCATTATCATCCTTTATATTTATTGCATCACATACAGAAGCAATAACTTGATATTTAGGTTCTTTGTTAGCAGCTAATGTTGCTAGCATTGTCAAATTATCATAAGGCTTATATATTTTTTCAATAATCTCATAATCAAATGTTTCACAAGCAATAATACCTTTTATTGATTGATCATTATTTAATAAATCTTCTTGTAGTCTAGCAATATATCCTCTAAATATATTACCAACACCAAAATGAATCCAAATTGGATTCTTTTTAGTTTCTTCTTTAACACTTTGAATATCATAATTCGGTAAATTAATACTTGGGTTATGAATTTTTTCGATACATTCTAAATTGAATCTCATATTATTCTTCCTTAGCTTTTTGAATTGCATCCCATAATCCTAAGAGATACTGCGCGCCAAGAGCTCTATCATATAAACCATATCCTGGCATAGCTTGCTCATTCCAAATCATACGTCCGTGGTCAGGTCTAATAACTCCATCAAATCCAATATAATCTAAAGCTTTTAAGATATCATACATGTTCATTGAACCATCAGGTGAATAATGCGCGGCTTCTTCAAAATCAGTAGGACTATTATATTTTAAATTGCGAACATGAGCAAAAGGAATTCTTCCTTTTAAGTTTCTAATGATATCAGGAATATCATTTTTTGGATTAGAACCTAATGAACCAGTACATAATGTAACACCATTAAAAAGAGCATCTACTGCTTTCATAAGCTTTAAAATCTTTTCTTTTCCTGTAATAATTCTTGGTAAATTAAAAATTGGCCAAGCTGGATCATCTGGATGAATAGCCATACGAATATCATATTTTTCACAAACATTTTGAATTTTCTTTAAAAAGTATACTAAATTATCAAAAAGTTTTTCTTCACTTACATCTTTATATGCCGTAAACAAATCTTTAAGTTTAGCCAGTCTTTCTGGTTCCCAACCAGGCATAACAAATCCATTTGAATTTTTATTTAAATCATCAAACATATTTTGTGGATCAATCCTATCAATAACATCTTGATTATAAGCTAAAACAGTTGATCCATCAGGACGTATTCTAGCAAGTTCAGAACGTGTCCAGTCAAAAACTGGCATAAAATTATAACAAACTAAATGAATATCATTTTTACCTAAGTTTTCAAGAGTCTTAATATAAGCATCAATATATTTATCACGATCACTACTTCCAATCTTTATAGCATCATGAATATTAACACTTTCAATACCTTCTAATTTTAATCCCGCATTCTCTATTTCTCTTTTATATTCTGCAATTTCTTCATATGTCCAAACTACACCTGGCATTTTTCCATATAAAGTCGATATAACTCCATTTACTCCTGGAATCTGTCTAATTTGTTCTAAAGTAACGCTGTCGTATTTACTTCCAAAAAAACGTAAAGTCATTTTCATAATTAATATCCTCACAATTAAGTTAACGCTTTTGATAAAAGCGCTTTTATAAATGATATTATAGCGCTTTTACCAAATAAAGTCAATAATATTAAAAAAAAAGACAGATTTTTTCTGTCTTTAAAAATTAATTTTATGCACTTTCTTTAATTAATAATTCTGGCTTTATAACAACTATTTTTTCAACACTTTCATTATTTAACATTTTGCTCATATGTTCAATAATTTTATTTCCCTGTAATTCAATCATTGAATCAACTACAGTCATTCTTGGTATACATACTTCCGCATATTCACTATTGTTATATCCAATTATATCTATATCTTTACCAGCTTTTAAATTTAGGTCAAAACAAGCCTTTATTCCACCAATACCAGTAATTTCTTCTTCAAAGATTACCGCATCAACTTCTGGATGTTCTTGATATATTTTTCTTAAGCAAATATTTCCACCATCTGGTGTTCTTTCGGCAATTTTCATATGTTCTTCTGGGTTTGAATAAATTTTTTTAACAGAATCTTTAAAACCATTTTTCTTTCTTACACCACTAGCATTATTTGTATCCTGAACATAGAAAATATTTTTTCTACCTTTTTTTATTAAATATTTTACAGCTGTACAAATTCCATCATAATCATCTAACATTATTGAAGAAGAATTTTCTAAAGGTAGAATAGAATTTTCTAAAACTACTGGTACCCTACCTAATATTTCTAATTCTTCTGGATAGTTATTTAATTGTTCAAACGCAGAACCAATAAAAACAATTCCATCAATGTTTCTACTAACTAAATCATTTAAGTTAGATAAGTTTTTTTCAATATCTTCTGAAAAATTACTAATAATTATATTATAGTTTTTTCCAGCAAAAGCTTGTTCAATCATAAAAGCAAGTTTAGCATAATGTGAAATACGAATATCAACTAATGCTATAGCTATAGATTTCATAGATTTAGAAACTAAACCCTGTGCTATCATGCTAGGTTTAAAATTATATTTTTCAATTACTTCTTTAATTCTTTGCGCTGTTTCTGGTTGCACATTTTTATTGTTTAAATATCTCGATACTGTTGAAATAGAGGTTTTAGCCTCTCTTGCAATGTCATATATAGTCAATTGTATCCACCTCTTTTTAGTATTCCCTACAATTTTATTATAGTCTTTTTTGTTGAAAAGTCAATTTTTTGCAAGAAAAAAAGCATTATAAGTATAATGCTTTTTTAAAAACTATAGTTTTGCTACTCTAACTGTATCTCTAGCAATCATTACTTCTTCATTAGTTGGAACGATGAAAGCTTTAACTTTTGAATCTGCTGTTGTTATTTCTTTTTCAACACCACGAGCATTATTAGCTTCATTATCTAGTTTTACACCTAAAACTGATAATCTGTCTAAAATATTTTTACGTAAATGAATAACATTTTCTCCTAAACCAGCTGTAAAGCAAATAGCGTCACATCCTCCCATTAATACATAATAAGAAGCAACATAATCAACTATACGTTTAGCTTGAACATTAAATGTTAATTGTGCTCTATGATCTCCAGCTTCTGCAGCCGCTGTAACATCTCTAGCATCACTTGATTTTCCACTCATACCTAAATAACCTGATTTTTTATTTAAGATATTTACTACTTCAGCAGCAGTTAAGTTTTCTTTAGAACAAATATAAGAAACTACAGTTGGATCTAGTATACCAGAACGTGTTCCCATTGGAATACCTTCAAGTGGTGTTAATCCCATTGATGTATCAATTGATTTTCCACCTTTAACTGCACATATAGATGCCCCATTACCTAAGTGACATACAATAATTTTTGTATCTTCTAATGGCTTATTTAATAATTGTGCTGCTCTTTGACTAACATATTGATGACTTGTTCCATGTGCACCATATTTACGAATTCCATATTTTGTATACCATTCATATGGAGTTGCATACATATATACTTCTTCTGGCATTGATTGATGGAATACTGTATCAAATACTACAACTTGTGGAGTAGTTGGTAATGCTTTTTGGAAAGCTTTAATTCCTACAACGTGAGCAGGATTATGTAATGGAGCTAAATCTGATAAATCAGCTACTCTTTTAACTACATCTTCTGTAACTAAAGCAGAATCTTTAAAATATTCTCCACCTTGTACAACGCGGTGTCCTACACCTGTGATTTCATTTAAACTTTTTAAAATTCCTTTTTCAATTAATGATTTTAATAATAATTCTACTCCAACCGCATGATTAGCTAAAACTGGTGTAGTTTCTTCTTTTTTACCATCATATTTAATTGTAAAGATACCTTCTTCTAAACCAATTCTTTCCATAACACCAGAAGCTATTACTGTTTCTTGTGGCATTTCTAATAATTGAAATTTAATTGATGAACTTCCGGCATTAACAGCCATTATTTTTCCCATTCGTTTTTCCTCACTTCGTTTTATAAATTATTTTCAAACCACGTTTCAATTTGAACTAAAGACTTATTAAATTCTTTAGGATCATTAAAACTTGGTAGTTTGACCATTAAACACTTTTTGTGATCAATTTTTGCTTTTTTAAAAACAATGATACTTTTTGCTTGACCAACAAACATAGAACTTGGTAACTCAATTATACTTACAATACTCATATCTTTTAATAATTCTTTTTTAAATTCTTGATTTGTATCATAATCAAAGAAATCTTCCGGAACTAAAGATATCATATATCCATTTTCTTTTAAACTATTTTGATGATGTAAAATTACTTCATATGGAAAGTATTTTTCCATATTATCATAATTATTTATATCAAAGACAATAAAGTCCATATCCTTTAAATTTAAACTTAAAGTATCTTGATAATATAAACTTATTTCTTGTTGTAATAATTCACTTGTATCCTTTGTTAATTTAATCATTAATTCATCATGATCTATTCCATATAATTCTAAATCTAATTGTAAATGGTTAACTAAACTAAAAACTAAATTACCAGTTCCAATCAAAGGATCTAATAATTTTAATTGTTTATTATCTTTATTAAAACGACTAATTAAATAAGCATAAAACATTCCTATAGTATCTGGAGTAGTATGTCCATTTAACATTCGTGTTTCTTTGAAACCTTTTAAGATAATCGCTTGAATAGATTTTCTTATATCTTCAACACTAAAATCTATTTCTTCTAGTTTACTATATATTTCTGTAAGTTTTTTTACTTGCTTTTCTTCAAAGTCATTTAAAACTTCTCCAGCAATTATATTTTTACAAGTAAGTAAAATCAAACTCATGTAATCCTTTTTAGTTATCTCATATAAATAATTAATTGAGTCATCAAGCACATCATAAAACAACTCTAAATTGCTTTGTTCCATATAATCACCATTTAGCATTATAACAAAATTAGGATTGAAAGTAAACATAAGCCTTTATTTTATAAATAAAAAACACCAATTATAATGGTGTTGGTTTATTTTCATCTTTAAATAAAGATTGAATATTATTTGCTAAATCTGGAATTTTATCAATTAGCTTTTCTATTAAGTGTGTTTCTTGTTCCAAATGAAGAACCTTCACATCATTTCCTGTACAAACTAAAAATGCAATTGGACTTATTGTAACACTTCCACCAGTTCCTCCACCAAACGGAGGTGTTGTTTCTTTATTATTTTTAATTTCTGTTCCACCAGCTAAAAATCCCATTTTTACTTTTGATACAGGAATGATTGTTGTATCTCCAGCTTTTATAGCTTCTCCAACAATAGTATCTACATCAATCATTTCTTTAATATTTTCTAAGCTTACTTTAAGCAGTGTATGAATTGGATGATCCATTTTTTTCTACCCTCCTATTAATTCTTATTACTTCTTTAACCGTTTTGAAGTTCGTGAATATTACTTTTAAAAGCCAAAAAACATTAATTTTAAAAGCTAATTCAAAATCATATTCATTACGATCAAAATCGTCTCTTAAAATATCATATTTTTCATTTTCAATTTTTTTAAATTTATTATTAAGATAATTTGATATATAATTAGTGGTTATAAAAAACAAGGTATTACTTAAAATATTAATATTATTATTTTTTATATTAATTACCTTATATAAATTAAACTTTTTTACTGTTGTATATTTACAAACATCATCGTATAACTTTTTGGATACAAAAGTAGTTCTAATATAATTATTTACTTTTTCTATAGTTAAATTTTGTGGTTCTTTTAAAATATTTATTCGCTTTA
>JAVBOS010000032.1:0-3408 GCA_031550255.1 Anaeroplasmataceae bacterium
GAGTTAAATGATGGTTTACATATTATATATATAGACAATAAACTAAAAATTGAAAAGTGTTTCTAAACATTAGTTAATATGTTTTCAAAGGTATTTAATGATAATTCTGTTGCTTTAATTGGTACAAGACCTATGCTAGAATGGTTTAGAAATATCAAAGTGAACAAAAAAACTCAATGACAAGTTAGCAACTATAAATAAGCAATTAGAAAAAAGTAGTGAATTTGACGCTAATTTAGACAGTTTAAGAGAAGTTGTTAATGAGTATATAGATTATTTTACTGAGTTAACATAAGAAATGGTTTATGCATTGATTAGTAAGATAATAATCGAACAGCCTAAGTATAGCGATGATAGGAAAAATAAGACACAAGAGATTACTATTGTTTTAATTTTATTGAAATGCCTTTGTAAACATTTATATTTTATATTGAACCGATAATATTATCTTAGAATTCAATATTTAATTATAATCATGAGAACTTATTTTTAGAATACTTAATTCTAAAATGAGGTACTCTTTTTTATTTTTTATTGTATAGGAATAAAAAATGTTGTAAAATGAAAAGGTAAAGATTTTTAAGAATGCTACATTTATAAATTAGGAGAGAATTTTATGAAGCTATTAAAACAAGGAAAGACAAAAGATGTATATGTATTAAACAATGGAGATGTTTTACTTAAATTTAAAGACACTGTAACAGGTGATGAATCTGGAAGTAAGGATCCAGGAGGGAATTTGGTTGTTGGTGAAGTTAAAGGTGTTGGAAGCAGCGCTTTAAATGTTACAGATTATTATTTTAATATTTTGAAAAAACTAGGAATACCAACACATTACGTTTCAAGCAATTTAAAAAATAACGAAATGGTTGTCAAACCAGCTAAGATGTTTGGTAATGGATTAGAGTTTATAATTCGTTATAAAGCTTTTGGAAGTTTCATTAGAAGATTTGGATTATATGTAACAGAAGGAACAAAATTAGATGATATCTTTGAGATAACATTAAAAGATGATGGTCGTAATGATCCACCTGTTACTAAAGAGATAATTACTAAGCTTGGAATATTGAATGAAAAGCAATATGAAGAAGCTGAACAACTAGTAAGAAAAGTATGTAATATAGTAAAAGATGATTTAACTAAAAAAGGTTTAGAATTGGTTGATATTAAAGTAGAAGTTGGAATTGTTGACGGAGTTGTTTCATTAATTGATGAAATTAGTGGTGGCAATATGAGAGTTTTTAAAGATGGAAAAGCATTAGATTATCTTACTTTAAGTAATGAAATACTAAAATAATAGAAAAAAAGTTTGAGAAAATTTCTCAAACTTTTTTATTGATTTATTAACATAAATATTGGTCTAACAATTGGTTGTCTATCAGTTTTTTCATAAATCAATTTATCTAAAAATTCAATTAAACTATTTCTTAGTAATGTTGTATTAATAGTTTTAGTTTTATTTATTTCAGCTTGAACAAATGAATGAGACTTACTAACAAAATGCTTTGTTAATTCTTCACTGTCTTTCATATAAATAAATCCACGAGAAACAACTTGAGGTTCTAAAGGAATATTTTTATTTTTAACATCAATAGTAAAAACAATAGCAAATAATCCTTCTTCGGATAATGTTTTTCTTTCTTTTATAATTTGGCTACTAATATCACCAATACCACTACCATCGATATAAATTTCACCTGCGTGAACTTTCTTATTAACTGAAGCAGTATTTGCTGTTAATGATAATACATCACCATTTTCCATTACGAAAGTATTTTCTTTTTTAACACCACATTCAATAGCTAAATTAGCATGAACCTTTTGCATACGGTATTCACCGTGGACAGGAATGAAATATTTTGGATGAAGTAATGTAAACATTAATTTTAATTCATCTTGTGCGGCATGACCAGAAGTATGCGTATCAGTGAATGGAGAATGAGTTATTACATTTGCTCCATTTTTAAATAATAAATTGATTGTCTTATTAACTCCCTCTTGGTTTCCTGGAATAGGAGAAGAAGAGAATATTACAGTATCATTTGGAATTAATTTTATAAAGCGGTGAGTACCACTAGCAACTCTACTTAAAGCAGCTAAAGGTTCACCTTGAGAACCAGTACATAGTAATGTTAATTCCTCTGGTTTATAATTACTAAGTTCATTAGCTTCTATAAAAGTACCCTTAGGAGCTTTTATATAACCTATTTCTTGACCTACTTCAATTGTTTTTTCCATTGAACGACCGAAAATTGCAATTTTACGGTTATTAACAACAGAAGCTTCAACAATTTGTTGAACACGGTAAATGTTGGAAGCAAAAGTAGCAATTATAACTCTTCCTGGAATATGGTTGAATAATTCTTTAATTGATTGACCTACTTTTTTCTCACTAACAGTAAATCCTTCAAGTAAAGCATTAGTACTATCAGAAAGAAGACATAAAACACCTTCAGATCCTAATTTGGCTAATTTTTCATATTCAGCAGCCGGACCAACTGGAGTAAAATCAAATTTAAAATCTCCGGTATGAACAATAGTTCCTTGGTCAGTTTTAAAAACTAAAGCAAAGGCATCAGGTATTGAGTGATTTAAACGTACAAAAGACAATTCGATATTTTTAAAAGAAAAAGTAAAGTGACTTTTAAATTCAATAATAGGAATATTTCTTAATTCTTTATATTCAGCAATTTTGTTTTCGATTAAATCAACAGTAACACCAGCAGCATATATTTTAGGTATTTTAACCTTTTTTAATAAAAATGGTATACCTCCGATATGATCCTCATGACCGTGAGTAATAAAAAGACCCACTATTTTTGACTCGTTTTCTAATAAGTACTGATAATCAGGGATAACATAATCTACACCTAGTAAGTGTTCATCAGGAAATAATATTCCTGCATCGATAACAAAAATCTGATTTAAATATTCAATACAATACATGTTCTTTCCAACTTCACCAAGACCACCTAAAGCAAAGATATTTATTTCATTTTGTTTTTTTTCTGTATTCACAAATAAACTCCTTTCAAAAAATAAACTATTATTCATTATACTATATTTTTTATTCTTTTGCTATAAATATTATGATTTTAATAAAAATAAAATATAAATTTTATTATATAACAGTTGATAAAAACGAGATTTATATTAACTATAAACTATATATTTTGATGAGTTAAAGTAATATTTTCTTTAAATTAATGGCAAAAAAATGTATTACTGAGAATACATAATTTTTAATATTTACAAAAATTCAAATTAAAGTAATTTTTTCTCTAAATTTATTGAAAAAAAGAATTTATTGTAGTATTGTTATGTTATTGAGGTGTTAATATGAAGAAAAAGAATAAAACTAAACGATTATATCATTTTTTAAGAATTTTTTCATTTATTTTTTTAACC
>JAVBOS010000144.1:0-3382 GCA_031550255.1 Anaeroplasmataceae bacterium
AAAGTTTTTCTATCATTATCTATGTTACCTGTTATATAATTGTCTTCATAAAATGAATTTTTTACTAAAAAATCATTTTTGATAATATTTTTTATTTTCTCTAAATCTAAAACCGTTTTATCTTTATTAAAGATCACTAGCCTATTAGGATCAGTATTTGCATAACTGCTTCCATAACCATAACCTGTTTCTTCGCTTAACTCATAACAATTTTGATAAATAACCGCAACTAAAATAGCTATTACAAAGAAAATAACTGTCGTAATAACTGTTTTTCTTGGTGTAGAAAGTAAATTTTGAATAGATAATCTTACATCATCCATAAATGATAATTTGTGGTTTTTTGTTTTTATAGTAAGTTCTTGACTTTCTTCTTTTTGTTTAATGTTTATATCTTCAGCAATTTCTCCATCATGAAATCTTATACGACGTGTAGCAATATTTTCCACTTCTGAATAATTGTGTGTAACAATTAAAACTAATCTATCTTTAGCAACTGATTTTATTAAATCAATTATTTCTTTACCTGTTTTGCTATCAAGATTTCCAGTAGGTTCGTCACAAGCTAAAACCTGAGAATCAGACGCTAATGCTCTAGCAATAACAACTCTTTGTTTTTCTCCACCACTTAATTTAGTAGATTTGTGATTTGCTCTATTTGATAGTCCAACTTTTTCTAATAATTCTAGTGCTTTTTCCCTTGCTTCTATACTTGTATAACCTCTAACTATTAATGGAAACATTACATTTTGTAATACTGTATAAGAATCAACTAAATTATAGTTTTGGAAGATAAATCCTATATTATTTTTACGAAATTCTTCCAAATCTTCATCATTGAAATATGACGTTTCTTCACCATTGAAAAGGATTTCTCCTTCTTCATATGTATCCATTCCTGAGATAACATTTAAAAAGGTAGTTTTTCCACTACCAGATTCACCAACAATGGCGACAATTTCTCCTTTTTCAAATTCACAATTAACATTTCTTAATCCTAATGAAACATTATTTGCAGTATTATAATATTTTGATACATTTTGAATTTTAAACATTTTACTCCCCTTTTCAATATTTATAAAATAAATATATATTGCATATATAAAATAGTCAATAATATACACTATTATATTTTTGTAAATATTTATATAATTATAATACTGTATTATCTGTATTATGTCAATTTCTTTTTTAAAATAAAAGATGATTATTTATTTAACAATCATCTTTTACAATTATTTAATTGCTTTTAACTCTACTAATGCATCTCTAACTTGTGCAGCCATTTCAAAGTTAAGCTCTTTAGCATATTTTTTCATTTCTTCTTCTAAACGAGTAATTAATTCAATTTTTTCTTCTTTTGTCATTTTTGTAGAAGATTTTTTAATATCACTTTCTTCTTCACGTTTAATAGAAATTGATTCTTTAATCTCTTTAATAATTCCTTGTGGAGTGATATTATGATCAAGGTTAAATTGATGCTGTATTTCACGACGTCTATTTGTTTCATTTATAGCATATTCCATTGCATCACTTATCTTATCAGCATACATTATAACTCTACCATTAATATTACGGGCAGCACGTCCTATAGTTTGAATAAGTGATCTATTAGATCTTAAGAAACCTTGTTTATCAGCATCTAATATAGCAACTAAACTTACCTCTGGTAAATCTAGACCTTCTCTTAATAAGTTAATTCCAACTAAGACATCATATTTACCTAAGCGTAAGTCTCTTAATATTTCTAAGCGCTCTAAACTTTTTATTTCCGAGTGTAAATAAGCAACATTTAATCCTAATGACTTTAAATAGCCGGTTAAGTCTTCACTCATCTTAATTGTCAAAGTAGTGATTAGTACCCTTTCATTTAATTCTACTCTTTTTAATATTTCAGAATAAATATCATCCACTTGACCAATCGTTGGTCTAATTTCAATAATTGGATCTAGTAATCCTGTTGGACGAATAATTTGTTGAATAACTGGATATTCTTTATCCATTTCATAATCTCCAGGTGTTGCACTTACGTAAACAACATTTTTTAATTTATTTTCAAATTCTTGAAATTGTAGCGGTCTATTATCAAGAGCACTTGGTAATCTAAATCCATAATTAACTAATGTTTCTTTACGGCTTCTATCTCCATTATACATACCTCTAACTTGTGGAATTGTAACATGTGATTCATCTATTACTAATAAAAAATCATCTGGAAAGAAATCCATTAATGTAGCAGGAGTTTCTCCTTCTGCCCTTAAGGATAAATGTCTAGAGTAGTTTTCAACTCCACTACATGTTCCCATTTGTTCTAACATTTCTATATCATATTTAGTTCTTTGTTCGATACGCTGTGCTTCTAATAATTTTCCTTCATGCTGAAATTTAGATATTTGATTTTTTAATTCTTCTTTTATTCTTTTAACTGCTTCTGCTAGTTTCTCCTTATTAGTAACGAAATGTGTAGCAGCAAATATATTTACATACATTACTGATTCTAAGGCAATACCTGTTACTATATCAAAGTATCTAATTCTTTCAATTTCTCCATCAAAAAACTCAATTCTTATTCCTTTTTTACTTTCATAAGCCGGAATAATCTCTAAAACATCTCCGCGCATTCTAAAACTTCCACGATTAAAATCCATTTCATTTCTAGTATACTGTATTTCAATTAACTTTAATAATAATTTCTTTCTATCATAGTTTTCTCCAACTCTTAAACAAATCATTGAGTTACGATATTCTTCTGGATCTCCAATTCCATATATACATGAAACCGAAGCAACTACAATAACATCTTTATAGTCAATTAATGCAGCTGTCGCACTATGTCTCATTTCATCTATTTCTTCATTTATCTTTGAATCTTTTTCAATAAAAGTATCTGAACTTACTACATATGCTTCTGGTTGGAAATAATCATAGTATGAAATAAAATATTCAACATGATTATTAGGAAAGAATTGCTTAATCTCACTATATAATTGTCCAGCAAGAGTTTTATTGTGCGCTAAAACTAATGTTGGTTTATTAACTTCTTTTATAACATTACAAATTGTAAAAGTTTTACCTGTTCCTGTAGCACCTAATAATACTTGTTGACTTTTATTATTACTTTCATTTATGTTTTTAACTAATTCTTTAATAGCTTGAGGTTGATCACCTGTTGGCAAATATTTACTTTCTAATTTAAAATCCATAATACCACTTATTTCGCATAATGATTTTATCATTATATGAAAATAAAAACAACTTATAACTGATATGAACCCAAAAAGTTAGACAATTAAATAAAAAGATTATGTTAAGGAATGATTTCTATATTCAATAGGAGTCATTCCTTTTAATTTAGTTTTAATTCTATAGTTATTGTAGTAGT
>JAVBOS010000083.1:0-12763 GCA_031550255.1 Anaeroplasmataceae bacterium
ACTACTACAATAACTATAGAATTAAAACTAAATTAAAAGGAATGACTCCTATTGAATATAGAAATCATTCCTTAACATAATCTTTTTATTTAATTGTCTAACTTTTTGGGTTCATATCAAAATCGATAGTTTTTTTATTAAAGTTAAACCATTATTTTATACTGAAATGTATACGCATCATCATGCGTTATATACGAATAATAATAAGATTTATCACCTATTAGATAATATCCTGGAAAAGGTTTAGAAAAGATACTTAAATCATCACCATATTCTGTAAGGTAACTTTCTTTAATTATTATAATTGGATTATTTTCATCTGTTATATTTGTATGATATACAGTTATATAAAAAACTTTTAACTGATATAAAATATTAAACTCAATTGTTGTTTTATTATACGGATTTAAATCCTCGCCATTAATAGTATATACGTAAGGAATACCTAATTCATCATATATTGGAACTTTTTCAAACACGCAATGACCTGATAAAACTTGGTGCGTATACACTCTATAAATCATACCATTTTGATATAAAGCAATATCTATCACATTTGGTCTAGTATCATTTTTGTTATTATCATCTATCCAATTAATATTCACTGTAATATCAATTGTTTCTAAAGTATTTGTAATCTCAATTTCATCTTTGGCTACACCATCAATATAGATATTGCTATTGCTATCTGTTGATACAATATGCTCTTCTTCATCCTTTTTATATCCAATTGGACATTTTGTTTCTTTAAGAATAAATTGTGAAGACAATGGTAAATGAAAGTAAGCTTTTCCAAATTCATTAGTTGTCTGTTCTATTTCTGTTATTCCATCAAAAATACTAAATGTAGCTCCATAAAGCTCTTTTTTATTATCATCTACTTTTGAAATAGTTAACAAGCAATCATTAGTTTCTTGCTTATTTTCAAAAACAAGTCTATCTACTCCAATATATATATTACAACACGCATCAATATATATATACTTAATTTGTCTATCTATAATATAGCCATCAGGCGCGCCTATTTCAATTAATTCATAATGTCCTTTTTCAAGATTTTCAAACGTAACTTTTCCTTTAATATTTGTTTGTCCAAAGGCAGAATAACAGTTATTATATAAATAATATCTCACTCCTTCAATTGGATGTTTTGTCTTTTCATCTAGTTTTAATATAGTTATTTTACATCCTTTACAACTCAATTTTTCACCTCCCTATAATAATATACTAATTATTATTTTTTTCGTGTAATTGATATATAATAGCAAAATCAAATTATAATAGATTGAAAAAGTAACATATAGATGCTATACTTTTTTAAGAGGTAAAAGTTATGGATAATCTTATTCAAATATTGAACAATTTTAATACTATTAATCAGCAAGAGATAGTAGATAAACAACTTATGCTGCAGTACATTAATTCTTTTTGGGAAAAATCATTATATAGAGAATGTTTGGCGGCTCATTTTACTGTTTCAGCTTTCATTGTTAATAAAGAGAAGACACATGTTTTAATGGCATTTCATAACATTTATAAGTCTTTTTCCTGGCTTGGCGGACATTTAGATGGAGAAAATGATTATTTAAAAAAAGCTATAGAAGAAGCAACAGAAGAATCTGGTATTAAGAATTTAAAATTAATTCAAAACGAGATAATATCTTTAGAATCATTACCAGTTAAATCCCATATCAAAAAAAATAAACTAGTCCCTCATCATCTTCATCTGAATATTACTTATGCTTTTGAAGCCTATATGACTGAAGAGCTAACTATAAGAATAGATGAAAATAGTGATGTTAAATGGATACCTATAAATTTATTAGATGATTTTGTTTTAGAAAAAGAAATGATCATTATATATAAAAAAATTTTAGAAAGATTAAATTGATATGAAAAATAAAAAGGATAGTTATATGGGTGATGTAGGAATAATAAAAAAATTAGATGATATTCCTGAGTTAAAAGAAAAATTAATTGAAGAGTTTGATAAAAAATGTTATGACCATAAATTAATCTCAAAATATAGTTTACTTTTAGGACAACATATATTGAATTTAAGTAATGTAGAACGTATTAAAGAAATAGATGATTGTTTTAGTATAAATATATTATGGCAAGAAGGTAAAGTAAGATTTCAAGCAGCTAGAGATGTAGCTGATATTGTTTTAAAACTGGCAAAAGACGAAAAAGATCAAATTAAAAACAAAGTTTTTCGCGTTATGGCACAAGTGGCAAATACTCCTCACGTTAAAAGGCATGCTTTAATTGCCTCTGATTACGCTATAAAATTAGTTAATATCATGTATCCTGGAAATTTTGAGGAAGTTAGAAAAGAGCGTCAAATACAAATTGAATTAATGAAAAGTGTTTAATTAATTAAAAAATAACACTTTTTTTATTATGTATTCATTTTACTTGCAAGAATAATAATATGGTAATATAATGTAATTCCATATTATAAGTTTATGAATACTATAATAAATAGGAGTGTCAAAATATGAATATAGAAAAATATAATGAAGCTAAAAAATTAGTTGGAAATACACCTATTATTAAATTAGAGAATAATATTTTTTTAAAAATGGAAAAATACAATTATTCTGGAAGTGTTAAAGATAGAGCGGTTGTTGGAATATTAAATGATTATTTAAATAAAGGATTAATTAGTGATAATACTATTTTAGTTGAAGCAAGTAGTGGTAATACTGGAATTGCTGTTTCTGCATTAGGAAATGCATTAGGTTTAAAAACAATTATCTATATGCCAGAGAGTATGTCTATTCAAAGAAGACAATTAATTAAGAAATATGGTGCAGAACTTTATTTAACTGATGCAAAATTAGGAATGAATGGATCAGTAGTTAAAATGAATGAAGATTGTTCTAATGATAGTAAATACCTAAAAGTATTACAATTTGAGAATAAAAGTAATCCTAATTATCATTATGAAACAACTGCAGAAGAAATAATTGAAGATATTCCTGACATTGATATTTTTATTAGTGCGTTTGGAACAGGTGGTACTATATCTGGTGTTGGTAAAAAATTAAAAGAACATAATAATAATATAAAAATTATTGGCGTTGAACCAACTCAATCACCTTTAGTTTCAAAGGGAATAAAAGGTCCTCATAACATTCAAGGTATTGGAGCGAATTTTATTCCACTTAATTTAAATGTTGATATAATTGATGAGATTGTAACTATTAATGATTTTGACTGTATTAAATTATTTGAAGAATATCAAAATAATAACATGTTAAGCATTGGTTATTCATCTTGTGCAGCAGTTTTAGCTGCTAAAATAATGAAAGAAAAATACCCTGATAAAAAAATATTAGCAATATGTGCTGATGGAAGTGATAGATATCTATGAGATTATTTGAAAACATAAGAAATATAAAAAAAAGAGATCCTGCTGTTCATTCATATTTAGAAATTTTATTATATCCTGGATTACATGCAATTTTTTGGTATCGAATTGCAAGATTCTTTTATAAGATACATTTTTATTTTACTGCTCGCCTTATTTCTCAATTAACAAGATTTTTCACTGGTATTGAAATTCATCCAGGTGCTAAAGTTGGTCGAAGACTATTTATTGACCATGGTATGGGAGTTGTAATTGGTGAGACAACTATCATTGGTAATGACTGTGTAATATTTCATGGTGTTACTTTAGGTGGAACTGGAAAAGATAAGGGAAAAAGACACCCTACCATTGGTAATAATGTTATTATTGGTGCTGGAGCTAAATTGCTTGGTCCAATAGTAATAGGTAATGATGTTAAGATTGGTGCAAACTCTGTTGTTTTAAAAAATATAATTGATAATAAAACAGTTGTTGGAATACCTGGTAAAATAGTTGAAAATAAAGAATAGTAAAAAAGAGCTCAAATGAGCCCTTTTTTTTATTCGTTTGTTGGAACACTATTATCTTAAATATAAACAAACTTCCTTAGTTCCTTTTTTATCTTCTATATTAATAAATAATTTATCTGTTACTTGATAAATACTTTTAATTTGTGCCTTCTTTTGATAGTGGACATATACTTTATCTTCTTTCAAATTATAATAACATATTGCGAATCTAGTATTTCGATCAAAGCCTAATTTGCGATCATACCTAGTTGTAAATATCCAACAAGGATTCTCTTCATAAACAACTATATCAATTAACTGACTAAAGACACCTGCACTTGATGCTGGAAAGCTAACTAAAGTTTCCTCTAAATACTTTTCTTCAATACTATTTTCATAATATCTTCTTTTTAAGACACGAGTATATTCATATACCTCTATATTAAAACTATAAAATGATAGTTTATTATCTTCATCAACTACTAATGTATCACCATCAGCATTTTCAATCCTGTTAATGAATGTATTATCAAAAGTATGTTCATGCTTTAATCCATTTAGATAACCAAGACGTGAATATGTTTGAATAAAAATATCTCCATTGGTACTTATATTTATTAGTCTTATACCATTACTTAAATCTTTATATAATGTATCTTTACTTTCATCTAGTTTAAGTATTCCATCTATATACCTACAATAACTTAATGTATATTCTGTATTTTCACCTTTTTGATAACTTAAATAAAATTCATGTTTCTCCTTAGTACTATAAATATATAAATATGTTTTCATTTCATAATCTAATTTACTATCAAATATTACTTTTTCATTTCCATTTCTATCTAACTCATATACTTTAGATGTATTCTCATAGTTTATTAAATAATAAAAATTATCATTTATTATGTATACCCTTATGGCATATATGTCTGCCCCCCAGCTATAGTTATAACTATTTATTAATCCATTATAGTTTTTAGTATATAACAAATCGTTTCCTTCATAAAAAGATATTGTTGTTTTTCCATTCTCTTCTACCGCATTATAATAGTAGTTATCTTTAATATGCAGGTTTTTATTAACTTCCTTGGCATCTAAAAGATTAAATTCTATGTTTTCATATTTATTTATCTCTTCGGCAAATCTATCTCTTTTATGACAGCTTACTAAGGCTACTATAAACATACAACTAATTAAAAGTAAACTTATACGTTTCATTCAAATACCTCCTAATATAATTCGCCATATCCGGCATTAACACAAACATAATTGATAAATCCTTTAACCATTACTTTACGTACTTCATACGTTGGCATTGATGCTGGGCTATCTAAATTATATGCATGAGTTAAAAAGTAAAATCTTGGATCAACGGTCTCAAAGAATTTCATATCATTTAAATAATAATTAAAAGTATTAATATTCATATACATTCCAACAAGAGAGTTAAATCCTCTTGTTTCTGTATATGCTGTGGCGTTAAGAGCTATATTTAATGGTGATTCTAAAAGATTATCAGCATAATAGCTTACATTTTTAATAAAGGCTTTATATCTAAACTTGCTATCTTTTTTAATAGTTGTGTAATAAGCCGAAATACTACTCCATAATGAGATTCTTCCACCATTAGCATTGTTGGCTGTTAAATATGATCTACCAATATTATAAGCATCAATATCTGCATAAAAGTCTGAATAGTGAAACCCTGAGTCTGAAATATCTAAAATATGATTTTCAAAATTGAAGGTATTCAAATCCACAATTTTCAATTCAGCTGTGGCTTGATGTAAATCTCCTGTCCATGAAATTAAATCTTGAAGTTGGGCATCTATTGAAGTTTTAGGTAATGTCTCTAATCCATCTAGTGAACAAAACATATGTATCATATCAATTGTTTTTTTTGTTGCTGGATCAATAAGTTCTCTTTCCATATTAATAAATTCTTCTTTAATTTCTCCATATATAGAATTATACGTTTTTTTATCTTCTAAAAATGTATAAAAATATGTTTTTATATCAATCGTGTTCTCATTTGTAGAACTAAACTTTCTTGATTCTGACTCATTTACATAATTAATAAATTTAGTTTCAGCTTCACCGCAAATAGTGGAAAACATTACTCCTTTTATTCCATTTAGTTTTCTTCCATCAGCATAACCTGTGTGTATATTTCTGATATATCCCAGTATTAAGTTGTTGGCATCTCCATAATATGTATTTTCATTCATATACCCATAGGTATAGGTTTGTAATTGTTGTAACATATAGACCAGGGTATCCATACTTGTATCTAAGCTTCTTACTTGAATTACTTTATCAATAAACTGAGTAGCCATATAGGAATATAAATACGTGTTTGTGGAAAATATCCACCAGCCTTCTTTATGTTCTTCTACTCTTACGGTTATTCCAGCTTCTCTTAAATATGGAACGATATCTTCACTTACATATACGATTGTTGATCCATTCACGGGTTGTGTTTCTACATAGTCTCCTAATGGATATTCTACTCCTGGAGCTACCTTTCCGGCTTTAACTATCATTGTATCTTTTGTTGATATTATTACTAATGTTAGTAATAACATTATACTTAATAACAATCTTTTTATTCTCTTCATCTCTCTTACTTCCCCTTATATATTTTGTATAACTATACTATAAATTTTATGATAATTCAACTTTTTTCGTTCGACAAAATAGTAAACTCCTATTGTTAATCAATTTTCAAAAGTAATTAACAATTAAAACTGGGTCAAAAATAGTATTTTTTATTTTCTTTTAACTCTTTTTCATTTTTATTTAACATTCCCCCCTATTTAATTTTTAGATTTTAAAGAATTACATATATATTAATTAATTCCATTAAGAAATAAATAACCTCTTTTTATTTTTCAATCATTAATTTCTCTTGGTTTTTACTTAAGGTTCAATTTTTTAAAATAAAAAACAGCCAAAATCTTTTGACTGTTTGTTGTAATATTTAAATTTTTAGATTTACATCAATCTTTTATTCAGTAATTATTTCAGTATTCAATGGTTGATCGATTACTTCGATTTCTTCAATTACTTCTTTAGAAACAATTGCGATATTAGAAACTGATTGATCTTCTTTTAATCTAATAACTTTAACACCTTGTGTTGAACGACCAGTTTGACTAATTGCTTCAATAGATGTTCTAATTACCATTCCTTTATCAGTAGTAATAATTAAATCTTGATTATTATTTACAGCTCTTAGTGTAGCCAGTTTTCCATTCTTTTGTGTGATATTTAAAGTTTTAACTCCCATACCACCGCGGCCTTGCAGGCGGTACTCTTCAATATCACTACGTTTTCCATAACCTTTTTCAGTTATTACTAGAATATCTTTATTTAATTCAGTTACTATTGCCATTCCAACAAGTTTATCACTTGATCCAAATTTCATACCTCTAACTCCGCTAGCAGCACGACCTATTGGACGAATATCATTTTCATTAAATCTAATAGCTTTACCATTTGAAGCTCCAAGTATAATTTCTCTATTTCCATCAGTAATTTCAACTTGTAATAATTCATCATCATCTGCTAAATTAATAGCTATTATACCTGTAGTACGAATATTCCTAAATTGACTAACAAGTGTACGCTTAACAGTACCATTTTTAGTAGCGAAGAAGAAACATGCTTGTTCATCTTCGAAATTAGATATTTTTGTTATTGCTGCTAATTTTTCATCAGGAGCAAAATTAATAATATTTACTAATGGAAGTCCTTTAGCTGTTCTAGAAGCTTCTGGTATTTGATATCCTTTTATTGTATATACTCTACCTTTACTAGTAAAGAATAGTAAGAAATCATGCGTAGAAGTAGGTAAAATATGTGCAACTTCATCTTCTTCATTTGTTTTTATACCAGCAACACCTACACCACCACGGCTTTGTGCTTTATAAACATCTTGTTTCATACGTTTTGTATAACCATTTTGAGTTATTGTAATAACAACATCTTCACGTGGTATTAAATCTTCATTTTCAATATTTAAATCTGTATGTAGACTTATCTCACTTACACGTTCATCAGCATATTTATTTCTAATTTCTAATAATTCTTCTTTTATAATAGACAATTTTCTTTCATGTGAAGCTAATATTGAACGATATTCTTCAGCATAAGAAGTTAGTATACGATACTCTTCTTCAGTCTTATCACGATTAATACCACTTAGGCGTTTTAATTGCATATCTAATATAGCTTGAGCTTGAATATCAGTTAAATTAAATCTATTAATTAATTGGTCTTTTTCTGTACCATCTTGTGAATTACGAATAATACTAATTATTTCACTAATATTATCAGAAGCTATTATCAATCCTTCAAGAATATGAAGTCTTGCTAAGGCTTTATCTAAATCAAATTGTGTACGTCTAGTTATAATATTAATTTGATGTTTAATATATTCTTCTAAAGCTACTTTTAATGTTATAGTTTGGGGTTTATTATCAACTAAGGCAATCATATTAATGCCAAAACTTGATTGTAATTGAGTATATTTATATAAATTATTTAATAATACTTCAGTGTTAACATCGCGTCTTGTTTCAATGACAATACGCATACCATTACGATTAGATTCATCACGAAGTTCTGTAATACCTTCAACTATCTTTTCTTTAGCAACTTCAGCTATTCTTTCAATTAAATTTGTCTTATTAACCATGTATGGAATTTCAGTAATAATGATCATATTACCTTTTCCATGTTTACCTTCTTTAATTTCAGCTTTGGCTCTAACAATGATTAATCCATTACCAGTAGTATAAGCATTTCTTAAACCTGTAAGTCCTAAAATTAGCCCACCTGTTGGAAAATCTGGTCCTTTAATATAATCCATTAAATCTAATGATGTTAACTCAGGATTTTCCATTAATGCAATAGTACCATCAATTATTTCTCCTAAATTATGAGGAGGAATATTTGTAGCCATACCTACTGCAATACCTGTTGACCCATTAACTAATAGATTGGGATATCTAGCTGGTAATACAGATGGTTCTCTTTCACTAGCATCATAGTTATCAACAAATTGAACTGTATCTTTATCTAGGTCACGTAACATTTCCATACTGATTTTACTCATACGAGCTTCAGTATAACGCATTGCCGCCGCACCATCACCATCAACACTACCAAAGTTACCATGTCCATCGACTAACATATAACGATAACTAAATGGTTGGGCCATACGAACCATTGCTTCATAGATAGAACTATCACCATGTGGATGATACTTACCCATTACGTCCCCAACGATACGTGCTGATTTTTTATGAGCTGTATTAGCATATACGTGTAATTCGTTCATACCAAATAAAATACGTCTTTGAACTGGTTTTAAACCATCTCTAACATCTGGTAAGGCACGAGATACTATAACACTCATTGCGTAATTTAAAAAAGAAGTACGCATTGTATTACTTAAATTAACTTGTTCTACTTTATCATGTTGTTGTTCAACAATTAATTCTTCATTATTCATACAATACCTCCTATAAATCTATATCCGCATATTGTGCGTTTTGTTGTATAAAATTCTTACGAGGTTCAACTTCCTCACCCATTAACATGCTAAATACTAAATCTTCTTCTCTAGCATCTGATAATGATACTTGAAGTAATGTACGTACACTTGGATCCATTGTTGTTTCCCATAATTGTTCAGGGTCCATTTCTCCTAGACCTTTATATCTTTGAATATCTGGATTTTTTCCATATTCTTTTTTAATTTGTTCAAGTTGTTCATCACTATATGCATAAGCAACTTTTTTCCCCATAGTAGCTTTGTATAATGGTGGTTGAGCTATATAAATATAACCAGCTTCAACTAGTGGCGTCATATAACGATAGAAGAACGTTAATAATAATGTACAAATATGTTCTCCATCAACGTCAGCATCGGTCATAATAACTATTTTATGATATCTAGCTTTACTAATATCAAATTCTTCACCAATACCAGTACCAATTGCTTGAATCATTGATAAAATTTCTTTATTAGCCAACGCTTTATCAATACGAGCCTTTTCAACGTTTAATACTTTACCACGAAGAGGAAGAATAGCTTGAAATTCACTATCTCTACCTTGTTTAGCACTACCTCCGGCTGAATCCCCTTCGACTATATACATTTCTGACTTTTCAGGAGATTTAGAACGACAATCTGCTAATTTAGATGCAAATCCTAATGAATCTAATGGATTTTTTCTACGAGTAGCTTCTCTAGCTTTTCTAGCAGCAATTCTAGCACGACTTGCTAATAAGCATTTTTCAATTATTTCTTTAGCATCATTTGGATGTTCTAATAAAAATCTTTCTAAAGCTTCACCAAAAATTTGCGAAGTAATACTTCTAACTTCACTATTACCTAATTTAGTCTTTGTTTGTCCTTCAAATTGAGGATCTGGATGTTTAACAGAAATAATAGCCGTTAAACCTTCTCTTACGTCTTCTCCAGTTAATGCATCATCTTGACTCTTAATCATCTTAGAAGTAGTAGCATATGCATTGATTATACGCGTTAGAGCTAGTCTAAAACCTTCTTCATGCGTTCCACCTTCATGTGTATTGATATTATTAGTAAAAGAGTAAATCATGCTATTGTAAGAAGTATTATATTGTAATGCTACTTCAACAGTGATACGATCAATCTCTTTTTCACAATAAACTATTTCTTTATGTATTTTATCTTTACTTTGATTTAAAAAAGAAACATACTCTTTTATTCCACCTTCATAAAGATAAATAAATTCAGAAGGTTCTTCATTACGAGAATCTTTAATCGTCATTTTAATACCTTTATTTAAAAAAGCTAATTGTTGAATT
This sequence comes from Anaeroplasmataceae bacterium, assembly GCA_031550255.1. GTDB lineage: Bacteria > Bacillota_I > Bacilli_A > Acholeplasmatales > Anaeroplasmataceae > JAVBOS01. The sequence continues at coordinate 10,729 of JAVBOS010000083.1, forward strand.
CTATTTCTTAATATTTCAAAATCATAAACAGTAGTTTCAGTAAATACTTCAGGGTCAGCTTTAAAAGTAATAGTAGAACCAGTTTCATTAGATTCACCAATTACTCTTAAATCGTAAGCTACTTTTCCTCTATGAAACTCAATTTCATATAATTTATTATCGCGTCTAACTTGAACATTTAAAGTTTCACTTAAAGCATTAACAACAGAAGCACCTACTCCATGTAGTCCTCCTGATACTTTATAACTTGATCCATCAAATTTACCACCAGCATGTAATACAGTATAAATAGTTTCAACAGCAGGGCGACCTGTTTTTGGATGTAAATCAACTGGTAATCCACGTCCATTATCAGATACTTTAATTAGATTACCTTTTAATACTTCAACTTCAATGTGTGTACAAAATCCAGCTAAAGCTTCATCAATTGCATTATCTACTATTTCCCATACTAAGTGATGTAATCCTCTTGGTCCTGTTGAACCAATATACATCCCTGGTCTTTTACGAACAGCTTCTAATCCTTCTAATATTTGAATGGATGATGCGTCATATTGTTTTTCTGACATGTTTTCACTACTCCTCTATTTTTATAACTTGCGATTTTTGTAATAACTCTTTAGGTAAAGAATGAACATTTGTAGTTGTTATAAATGTTTGACTTTGACTAAATAAATATTTAACTAAATTACTTTGACGATTATCATCTAATTCTGAAAATACATCATCTAGTAATAAAATAACTTCTTTTTTACTTTTTTCTTTAATTATTTCTAATAAAGCAATTTTTAAAGATATTGCAATTCCTCTAATTTGTCCTTGAGAAGCAAAACTTGAAGCTTCTAATTCATTTAAATTAATTTTAAAATCATCTCTATGTGGTCCATAATTAGTCATTTTTGTTAAAATATCATAATTTAATTTTTCTTTAAATATTTGTTCTAATTTATCTAAACTAATACTTGGATTATATTCTAATTTTAAATTTTCATTATTTGTTAATAAAATATGAATGTCTTTTAACTTAAAATTTAAATCTTTAATAAATTCTAATCGTTTGTTAATTATAATTTTTACTTGTTCAATTAATTGTGTTGTAATCACTTCTAAAATTATCTTTTTTGATTCATCATATATTTTTAATAAATCATTTCTTTGCTTTAATATTTTTTTATAAGTATTAATAGACTCTAAATAAATTTTATCTAATAAAGATAATTCTAAATCTAAAAAATTACGTCTTTCACTTTTAGATCCAATTATCAAAAATAAATCATTTGGAGAAAATAATACTGTTTTTAAATTTCCAACAAAATCACTTATTTTTTTATATTCTAATTGATTAATAATTGCTTTTTTACCTTTTTCACTAAAAATTAATTCATATTTTTTATCTACTTCTAATAAAATATGACTAAAAGGTTTATTAGTAGAAATCATTTGTTTAAAATCATCAGATCTATGGCTTTTAGAAGTACTTATAGCATAAATTGATTCTAAAATAGTGGTTTTACCAACAGCATTTTTACCAATTAAAATAATTAAATTATTATTAAAAGATAATTCTAATTTATTAAATTTTCTAACATTTATTAATTTAAGATTTCTAATCATTTGTTATTTTGTATTCTTTATTCTTAAATTTAATAATCATACCAGGATATAATTTTCTTCCACGTCTATCTTCTAAAATATTATCAACTAAAATTTTATTTTCACTTAAGAATATTTTTGCCATTCCACCTGATGAAATAAGATCAGACATTTTTAAAAATTGACCAAGAGTAATATATTCAGTGTCTATTTTTATTTGTTGCATAAAATTCACCACACAATTATATAAATTATATCATAATTTAATATAATTTACTAGTTAATTTTCATTTTTATTATAAATATAATAAGAGTATAGGTAAAAATAAAAGAGCCTAAAAAGGCCCTTAAAATTAATTTTTTGATTAATCCATTCTTACTGGAAGTATTAATTGAGTTAAATTAGCATCATTTTCTCCACGAATAATGAATGGTCTAATTT
>JAVBOS010000136.1:0-3184 GCA_031550255.1 Anaeroplasmataceae bacterium
ATGAGTTTTCATGTTTTTAAAACCGCCTGCTCTAAACCAAAATGAAACTAATAATAATATAATAAGTGCAACCAATAATGTGAAAAATAATAATATAATTTTCTTTGATAAATGTGGGAATTTTTTATTTGTATAATAAAATGAAATTAAATAACTTGAAAAGAAAAAAATCGTAGTTCCAATAAAAACAGCTTTAGTATTGAATAATATTAAGATAATTAATGACGGTATTAACGAAATTAAAAGAAAAAAAACAATTTTTTTACTTTTAATTTTTGTCAATATGCAGCCAGCTAATATTGGGCATAAATATAAAAACACAAGTGTGATAGATATAAAAACATTTTGATTTTGTTCTAGTCCTCCATATCTACTGGATGCTGCTACATTATTTATATATATAATGTTTCTAAAGTTGAATATATCCTTCTCTGAAAACCCGAAGGATTTTAATGTTAAATAAACGTTATAAAATGATAAAATTAAAGATATAGAATAAATAAATAAAATATTTTTTTTATTCAAATACAAATTATTTTTAATTTTACTTTTCTTAAATTTAATTATCTTTGCAAAATGATACCCTAAATTAGTGAATATAATTAATGAAAATATAAATAAAGGATAATTATAAGTCCATTTATATTCAGACTTTGTAAATAAATATGAAACGAAAAAATATAATGACCATATAATCGTAAAAAATGTAGGAAAGGAAAAAAAATTCTTAGTATTTAAAAACGATATATAACACAATAATATTATAATTAGCGAATAAAAAACAATCATTATTAAAACTCCTTTTCACATTTTTTATTTCAATTTTTCATAATAAATAATAAAAGATTTCCTTAATTCAGATTTTTCATTAATATTTGATACGTTCATTGTTCCATCTTCAAAGTGCTTAATTTTGAAAGTATTCAAATAATATGTTTTTATTTTTAATTTTCTTAATTTATTTGCAAGATATAATTCTTCAAAAAATAAAAACATATCTTTTGAATATAATTCTTCAAATTCATCAATTAGAGATCTTGTTATTATCATGAATGCTCCATGTACTCCAAAACATTTTATTTTTTTTCTTCTTAAAATAAAATTGAAAAATATAAATAACTCTCTTAAAATTTTGTTAAAGCCAAATCCTAAAATCAAAAAAAATTTTCTGAATTTTTTATAGCCTAAATATATAAAGTATTCAGATATTATATTTCTTATTGCTAAATAAGGATTTTGGTTTTTATTATGTAATGTCTTTATCATAGGACCATATATTTCTTTTTTCTTATAATTAAAGTATTTGCTACTAAATGATTCAATTTCTACATCACTATTTGAAATTATAAGATATTTAAAATCATAGTTTTCCTTTGCAAATTTTATGCCTACATTATTTCCTTGACCGTATCCGTTATTTTCATTTTCAATATAATCCACATCATTTTCTAAGCAATAATTTTTAATTAACAAATCATCTTCTTTTGAATAATGATTATTTACTACAATTAATTTATAATTAGTTATTTTTTCATTTAAACTTTTAATAAAGTTTGGCAAATCCTTAATCGTCTTATATATTACTGTAACTATAACATATTCAATTTTTTGCATTACATATACCTCATTTCAATAATTTAAATGATAATCAATTATATTAAAGAATCATTTACTTTCTTTTATTCTTTAATTACAAATTTTTCATGCAAGTAAATTAATCATTATCTTTCATTGTATTATATTTTAACTTTTATTAACTTCAATATTTTTTAAATATTTAAGTATTTCTGTATTATTGTCTTTTAAAGAAGAAATATCTAATAAATCGTTCATTATTTTTTCAATTTTTTCCATTGATAACGGATGTAATTATTTTTCAATAAATATTTTATCATTATTAGTTTTATTAGCTTTAGAAGTGTCTAATAGTAATTCTTCATATAATTTTTCACCTGGACGTAGTCCTGTAAATTCTATTTTTATATCTTTATCTAAAACCAATCCTGATAATTGAATCATCTTTTTTGCAAGATCAACAATTTTAACTGGCTTACCCATGTCTAAAATAAATTTTTCTCCCCCCAACGCATAAACTCCTGATTGAATAACTAATGAACAAGCTTCGGGAATTGTCATAAAGAATCTATTAATTTCGGGATGAGTGACAGTTATTGGTCCTCCAGCTTCAATTTGTTTTTGAAATAATGGTATAACTGAACCATTGCTACCAAGAACATTACCGAATCTTACCATAGAATATTTTGTTTTTAAACTTTTGAGATTCCAAGATTCAATAATCATTTCACAAATACGTTTTGAAGCACCCATAACATTTGTTGGATTAACAGCTTTATCCGTTGATATATGAACCATCTTTTCTATATTGTATTTATCACAAATTTTTGCAACATTAAATGTGCCAAAAACATTATTTTTTATTGCTTCCATTGGACTAAATTCCATTAAAGGAACATGTTTGTGAGCCGCAGCATGGAAAACTATATTTGGATTATATTCTTTAAATATTTGATTTAATCTATCAACATCTCTAACAGATCCAATTAAAGCAATATAAGCAGGTTTTTCTTTTTTATCTCTGTATTTAATATCTAGTTCTGTAATTAATGAATAAACAGAATTTTCATAGATATCAAAAATAATTAATAATTTGGGATTATATTCTAAAATTTGTCGACATATTTCTGAACCTATTGATCCGCCGCCACCAGTTACTAATACTACTTTGTTTGCAATAAAGTCTTTAATTTCATTTGTGTCTAAAAGAATTTCATTCCTTCCTAATAAATCATTTATAGATACATTTCGTAACGTTGAATTTACATTGTGTGTAAGTACTTTGGCAATTTCAGGCATAATCATAACATTAATACCCTTGTAATCAATAATATTTACTATATCCTTAATTCTATCATTTCCAGCACTTGGACATGCAACAATTAAATCAGTTATTCTAAATTTCTTAGTAAATTTATTTAAATCTCTGACAGGCCCATATACCATCTTATTGCATACATAATTATTAATTTTTTCTCTATCATCATCAATAAAGGCAACAACGTTTAAGTCCAATGATTTATTTTGTTCTATTTCTCTCAAAATCATAATTCCAGCTGACCCAGCACCAATAATCATTGTTCTTTTAAGATTATTTTTATTTGAATTT
>JAVBOS010000109.1:0-2769 GCA_031550255.1 Anaeroplasmataceae bacterium
TCACTAAAGAATTTTATAAAACCGTTCAAAATAAGCTACATTATGCAGTTCATGGTAATACTGCTGCTGAAGTTCTAATGTATAGAGCAAATTCTGAAAAAGAAAATATGGGACTTACTTCTTGGAAGAATTCACCTGATGGAAAGATTATTAAATCTGATGTTGTTATAGCTAAAAATTATTTGAATAAAAAAGAACTAGAAACACTAAATAGGTTTGTAACAATGTACTTGGACTATGCTGAAAATCAAGCTGAAAAACATATTCCAATGAGTATGGAAGATTGGAAAGTAAGACTTGATGCTTTCTTAAAATTTAACGAGTATGAAATATTAAACAATCCTGGAAAAGTATCACATGAAATCGCAAGTACATTTGCATTATCACAATTTGAGAAATATCAAATTATTCAAGATAAATTATTTGAAAGTGATTTTGATAAGTTGATAAACGAAGATTTAAAGAAATTGAAATAATTAAGTTACCGAGAATTACTCGGCAACTGAAGTCTAGATGAGTAAAGATTCTTTAATATAGTGATGTTGAAACAGGTCTATTTTATAATGTAACGCGTTATTATGATCCTTCAATAGGACGTTTCATTTCTGCCGATAGTATTAATTACTTAGAGCCTAGTTCTATAAATGGATTAAACTTATATTCATATGCAAAAAATAATCCTATTATGTATTACGACCCTGATGGACATTTTGCTATGTTAATCACTGTGATAAAATGTACAAAAATCACGCCAGAAAAACGTACAGGCTAAAAACTTCAATTATAATAAAAATATAGTTGGAGGATAAAAGAATTGATAGGTGAAAAGTGGTTGAATATAAGAATAGATAGACAAAAAGGACTAAGTTATTGGATCATAGTCAATAGAAAAGACACAAAAAGAAAAGGATATTTTTAAAAGAATCAATTAGACTCTTTCTTAAACTTTGGAAATATAATATAAAATTTTAAACCATTAATGATATTTTCAATACCATAGTCAAAACCATGTTTTTTTAATACTTCAGAGACAATATATAATCCCAAACCATTTCCATGATCTTCAGATTTGTTTCTCGATTTATCAACACGGTAAAATGGTTCAAACACTTTAGATAATTCATCATTAGGTATATTAATACCATAGTTTATTATCTCTAAAATATCATGCGTTTTATAATTTGTAATATTTATGTTTATATTATTATTTTCTTTTGAATAAATAATGGCATTTAATAAAATGTTATTTATTACTTTTAATAGTTCTTTATAATCTGCGAAAATAAATGAATGTTCATTAAAATTAAATATTATTTTTTGATTATATTTTACAGCTATCTTTTCACATGAATTAATACTTTCTTGTATGATTGTTATTAAATCTAATTGTTGTAGATCAAAATGCTTTTCAGATGTTTCTAATTGATATATTTGAACTATTTCTTGAAGCATTAAATTAATGTTGTTTATTTCTAATAAAACATTTTCTAGTTCTTTTTTAGCTTCATCATCAGTAAAAATTCCGTCTAGTACGCCACAAACCATAGCTTGCATTGCCATCAGCGGTGTCTTGATTTCGTGTGATATCGTTGCTACTAATTGCTTTTTATATTGACTTTCTTTTTTTATTTCAGTACTATATTTTGATATTTCATCATTTTTAACATTCAGATTTGAAATAATATCAAAAAATGATTTATTAATTTCATTTATACTATTTGTGATTTGTTTATAATTTTTGTTGCTTATTTCTTTAATATTAAAATCAAAATTTAAATTTTTAATTTCATTAAGCGATATTTCATATGTTTTTATAGGCGATGAAAATAGTATATTAATAATAAAAGTGACAATTATAAATAAAGGTATATATAAAAATATTAATATAAAAGTTGATGCATCTTTAATAACAAGGTAAGTAATTAAAGAAAAAACTAAAAACGTTAATGTAAAAAATAGAATTATTTGTAAAGTTATTGAATAATTTTTTGGGTGTAGAAATTTAAAAAGTTTTCTCATTTTATTCCTCTATATCAAATCTATATCCAACGCCGAAAACCGTCTTTATATAGTTATATGGTTTTAGTTGCTTACGTAACGTTTTTATATAAGTATCAATTATTCTATCATCAACAAAAACATCTAATCCCCAAATTTCATCTAACAACAATTCTCTAGAACAAGTTTTATCTTTATTTTTTATTAAAAAAGTTAATAAGTTAAATTCTGTTTTAGATAAAAATAATTCTTTTAAATTTATGTATGCTTTATACGAAGAAAAATCAATTTTTAGTTCTCCAATAATAAATTCTGTTTTTAAATTTTCAGGTTCACTGATTCTAGCTAATAAATTATTTACTTTAGCAACCAAAACCTTTGGACTAAAAGGTTTTACAATATAATCATCTATTTTTAAACCATAGCCTTTTAACATGTCAGTTTCTTGATCTAAAGCTGTCATCATAATAATTGGAATATTTGAAGAAGAACGAATTATTTTGGTTGTTTCAAATCCGTCAAGTTTAGGCATCATAACATCCATAATAATTAAATCTAATTTTAGATTGTTAAATGTTTCGATTGCAGACATTCCATCGTTAGATGTGTAGACTTCATAATTATTTTTTTCAAAATATGTTTTTACTAAACGTAATATTGTTAGATCGTCTTCAACTATAAGAATTTTCTTTTTCATAAATATACCAACTCTTTCCATTATCTTTATTATAACATTCTTTAATTATTATTTATGAAAAAATTATGAAGTTT
>JAVBOS010000195.1:0-3213 GCA_031550255.1 Anaeroplasmataceae bacterium
TCACGTAATTTTTCTATTTCTTCATCGTGACGAGCCTTATCACCAAGTTCATTTTGTATAGCTTTCATCTTTTCACGTAAATAGTATTCTTTTTGACTTTCATCAATTGATTTTTTTACATCAGCATTAATTTTATTTTCAATCTCAGCAATTTGTTTTTCATGATTTACATCTTCTAAAATATAATTAAGTCTCTTCGTAAATATTTGCTCAGATAAATATTTATATTTATTAATTGATGACTTTAAATAAAAAGATATAACATCACAAACAACTTCACTTGTTACACCTGATTGTACAACTCTTTGAACTTCTTCGGGTGTATTTAAAACTGTTTGGGCATTTGCCGTAACTTCTGTCATAACAAATCTTAATAAAGCTAATTCATCTTCAATATTATCATGAATTGTTTTGAATTCTGAATATTCAACCATGAAATACGGTTTTAATGTTTCAAATTTAACTACATTTATTCTTTCAATCACTTTAAATTTTACTTTATAATTGTTGTTTGGCATTTTTAATTTTAAAGTTATTTTAGCTATAACTCCTACCATCTCAACATCATTATCAGTTATCTCTATATCTAAAGGATTTTTTTGAACTAAAAGAATTATATCATTATTAAATTTTTTTTCTGCAACTTCTAATGCCTTTAAAGAAATGTCACGTCCAACTTCGATTCTAAACTCATTGTTGGGAATAGGAATAATTCCTCTAACCGCTATTGCAGGTAAAATATTTAGTAAATTTTCTTCCATAATTTTTACCTCTTTCTATCTTTTTTGTTCGTTGAAATATCAACGTGTTTATATAATACAACATTTTTGGCACAATTGCAAGCACTTTGCCAATTTCACAAATTTTTACATAATTAAAATAAAAACTCCCTAAAAAAGGGAGTTTAAAATTAGTTGATTTTAGCGTTTGCAATTAAGAAATCAATAACTTTATTATATGCCATTTCAGAATAATAAACTTGAGCTTTCTCAGCTAGTAAACTTTCAACAGATTTTTTAGTAGCATCAGCATCTTTTTGAGCTCTAGCTTCTAATTCTTCTTTAGTTGGAGCAAGATTTTCAGTTTCAATAATTTTAGAAATTACTAAATTGAATAATGCTTGGCGTTTTCCTTGTTCTAAAGTTTGTTCAGTAAACTTAGTTAAGTCAGTTTGCATAAATCCTAAGAATGTTTCAAATGGAATATTGTACATTTTTGCTTGTTGTTCATATTGTGAACGAATTTGATTAACTCTTTCATCAATTAATGATTGAGGCATATCAACAACAGCATTATCTAATACTTTGTTAATGATTGCATCTGCTTGACGATCTTTTTCGGCAGCTTCTTTTTGTGTAGTTAATTCAGCTTGTTTATTTGCTTTTAATTCTTCAACAGTATTTGCACCTGCATTTAAAGATACAACTAATTCATCAGTTAAAGCAGGAACTTTTTCTTCCTTAACTTCATGAATAGTAACTTTAAACACAGCTGCTTTTCCAGCTAAATCTTCTGATTGATATTGTTCAGGGAAAGTAACATTAATATCTTTAGTTTCTCCTGATTTCATCCCTATCATTTGTTCTTCAAATCCTGGAATAAATTGTCCTGAACCAATATTTAATTCATAATTTTCAGCTTTTCCACCTGGGAATTCTACACCATCAACACTTCCAACGAAATCAAAAACAGCAACGTTTCCTTTTTCAATTACTTGGTTTTGTTTTACAACAACTTCGATTTGTGATTTTAATAAGCTGTTGATACTGTTAGTAACATCATCTTCTGTTACTTTCGTATTTTCTTTTTTAATTTCAATACCTTTATATTGTCCTAACGAAACTTCAGGATATACATCAAATGATAAAGAAACTTTAAAATCTTTTCCTCTTTCGAAGTCATTTCCTTCTACACTTGGAACAAATTGACTACAGATTTGTGCAACTAAATCTTTATCATTATACAATTCTTTAACTTTTGCATTTAAAACACAATTTAATGCTTCATCATATAAAGATTCTACACCATATTGTTTTTCATAAAAACTTCTTGGCGCGTGTCCTTTTCTAAATCCTTTAATTGTAACTTCTTTATTACAAATTTCAAACGCTTCATTTAAAGCAGTTTCAAATTCTGCTGCAGTAACGTCAAAAACTACTTTTTTACGGCTTTGTGCTAAACTTTCAATAATCATAATAATCCATGCAGATGGAGAACATTTAATAATGTTGGAAATCTGCTACCTCCTAAATATGTAATCTCCTGAATCCTTTAAAAATCTTTTATATTATATCATTTTCTAGAATAAGTGTAAAGAAAAAATAAAAGGGATTTTTCAATCCCCTTATATCTATGCAACATATGGTCTATCTGAATCACTTGCTGGATCATTTTTAGGTTGATCATTTTTTGCTGGTTCTTCGATTTTTTTATCTTTTTTCTTTCCTTTTGTAGGAGCTTTATCAATTTCTTCATCAACTATTGTTTTAACTTCATTAACTTCTCTTGTTTGTTGAACATATTTACGGTATTTTCCATATGAAAATCCACCTTCAACAACTAACGCAGCCCCACATATTAAAGCGATAATTGCAATTGCTAAAGACATTTGTGAAGCTAAATTTTTATTAAGACCGACACAAATTACACCAAGTGTTAAAATAACAACATGTCCCCAAAACTTTGTTTTATCTGATTCCTCTTTATATAATATTGAAACCATGAAGTACACAAGTCCACGCAAATATAAAATTCCACCAACTAAAAAATTATAGTATTTTACAGCAAATGTAGATATTTCATTTTCTTTACCATCTTTTGCACTTACTACTGCACCATAAAACATCAATACACCAATTGCTAAATTTACTAGTATTTCTAGCATGCTAATTGATTTTGATTTACCACTTTTTAAAGTTTTTAATAAAGGTATAACTCTAATTACCGCAAAAATAACAATTACTAATGAAGTAAATGCTAAAACTAATCTATCTCCTAATGCACTATCAAATATAATCCACATTCCAAGCGCTAATAATAAAGCTGCAGCTAATATTTTTAACCAAAAATAATATCTTTTTATTGGGTTTTTCATAAAATCACTCTTTTCTTTTTATTTTATTATACAACTATTTTATTTAATAACAATATCATTATAAAAAATATTCCTAAAACTAATCTTTGTTTTTCTTTAAAATATTTAAAAAACCTTGT
>JAVBOS010000091.1:0-11185 GCA_031550255.1 Anaeroplasmataceae bacterium
AAGTGGACTTTTTTCTTTTTTTGTAATATTTTTTTTATTCCTTATATAAAATATATTATATTTTAGATGAAAATGAAAAGATATAGATTAAAAAATAAATTGACAAAGGTATAAAACATGTATATTATATTGTATTGTAAATGAGGTCTTATAAATGAAAAATATTATTATAGTAGAATCTCCATCAAAATCAAAGACAATTGAATCATATATGGGTAGTGACTATAAAGTTGTATCTTCATTAGGACATATACGAGATTTATCAACAAAAGGTAAAGATGGATTAGGGATTGATATAGAAAATGGATTTAAACCAGATTATATCATTATAAAAGAAAAACAAAAGTTAGTTAAAGATTTAATTAATATAACAAAAGGGACAAAAGTCTTTTTAGCAACCGACCCTGATCGTGAAGGTGAAGCAATAAGTTATCATTTAGCAGAAGTATTGAATCTAGATTTTAACGAAATGAATCGTATTGAGTTTAATGAAATTACTAAACCTGCAATTTTGGAGGCTTTTAAAAATCCAAGAAAAATTGACATGGATTTAGTTTCTAGTCAAGAAACAAGAAGAATTTTAGATCGTATTATTGGTTTTAAGGTTTCTAAATTATTACAAACAAAAATAAAAAGTAAAAGTGCTGGAAGAGTACAAAGTGTAGCTCTTAAATTAATATGTGATTTAGAAAAAGAAATTCAAGAATTTATTTCTACACCATATTTTGAACTTGAAGCCTTATTCGATAGATATAAATTAGAGTTAGTTACTTATAACGGAAAAAAAGATGTTATTGTTTCAAAGGAAGTAGCTTTAGAAATATTAAATTCACTTCAAAAAGATTTTCTAGTAAGCAATATTGAGAAAAAAGAAAATAAAAGAGAAAGTAAACAAGCATATACAACATCTACACTACAACAAGATGCATCAAATAAATTAAATTTTAATTCTTCAAAAACTATGAGAGTAGCTCAAAGTTTATATGAAGGGAAAAATATTGGTTCAGAAGAAGTTGGGTTAATTACCTATATGCGTACAGACTCAACAACGCTAAGTAATTTATTTGTTACTGAAGCAAATAGTTATATCATAAATCATTATGGAAAAGAATATATTGGTCGTAAAAAAGAAAAAGCACAAAAGCTTGCTCAAGAAGCGCATGAAGCTATTAGACCAACAAGTATATTTAGAACACCAGAAAGTGTCTCAAAGTATCTAAGTAATGATGAATATAAAATTTATAAATTAATCTATAATAGAACTATTGCTTCGTTAATGAGTGCTGCAGTATTTGAGAACACTAAAATAACTTTCGATAATAATAAAACAACATGGAAATTAACGGGACAAAGACTAATATTTGATGGATATTTACTTGTCTATGGAAAAGAAGAAGATGATGAAAATAATTTGTTACCAGAATTTGTTATTGGAAATACTTATCAAGCAAATGAAGTAATTATAAAAGAATTATTTACAAAACCTAAAACGAGATATACGGAAGCAACTTTAATTAAAGATATGGAAGAACTAGGTATAGGAAGACCTTCTACTTATGCTCAAACATTATCAACATTAACAGAAAGAGATTACATAAATATAGTTGAAAAGAAATTAGTTCCGACACAACAAGGAATGCTTACAACTGAAAAATTAGATGAGTTCTTTAGTCCAATTATTAATGTTGAATATACTGCAAAAATGGAAGATAAGCTTGATAAAATTTCAAAAGGAAATGCAAATTTAATTACTGAACTTACAAATTTCTATGATGACTTTGTTCCATTATTTAATGATGCAAAAGAAAACATGGAATCAATAGGCCCTAAAAAAACAGGAGAATTATGCCCGTTATGTTCAAGTCCTTTAGTTTTTAGAAAAGGTAAATATGGAGAATTCATTGCTTGTGGAGATTATCCTAAATGTAAATATATTAAAGTAGAAGAGTCGGAAAATACAGATGTAGATACAGGAATAATATGTCCAAAATGTAAAAAAGGTCATATTATGAAAAAGTTAGCTAAAAAAGGACCAAATAAAGGTAAAAGTTTCTATGCATGTAATAACTATCCTGATTGTAAAACTATCTTTAACGATGAACCAACTACAAAAATGTGTGAAAAATGTGGTTCAATAATGTTGTTGAAAGATAATGAGTATATTTGTAGCATGAATTGTGATGAAGAAAAACCAACAACCGATAATTTAATTACATGTCCAATATGTAAAAATGGTCATTTAGTTAAACGTATAGCAAAACGCGGTAAAAACTCAGGTAATGAATTTTACGCTTGTGATAACTATCCTAAATGTAAAAATGCCTATAGTGGTATTCCGACAGATAAAACATGTGAAAAGTGTGGATCTTTAATAATATTAGTAGATGGCTTAGAAGTTTGTTCAAATGATAAATGTAAGTAGAAAGAGAATTTTCTCTTTCTTTTTTTCTTTTATTGTCCTGACATATGCCTTGTGGTATAATATCTTTTGAATGGAGTGATTCCGATGGGATTATTTAGCGTTTTTAAAAACAAAAATAAGAATAAAAAATATAATATGGGCCTTCATAAAACACGAGAAGGTGCATTTAAAACATTAAAAGAAGTTTTAAATTCAAATAAGAAAATAGATGATGATTTATTTGATTCATTAGAAGAAATATTTATTAGTGCTGATATTGGTGTTGATACAGTAATAAAATTTATTGATGAAATTAGAAAAGATGTTAAAAATAAAAAGATAACAGACCCATCATTGTTACAAGAGATGATAATCGATAAAATGTTTGAAGTTTATTTAAAAGGCGAAATTGTTAACGCTAATTTAAATATTCAAGAAAATGGCTTAAGCGTTATACTATTTGTTGGTGTAAATGGAGTTGGTAAAACAACTAGTATTGCTAAAATAGCAAATCAATTAAAAACTGAAGGTAAAAAAGTTTTATTAGCTGCAGGAGATACATTTAGAGCTGGTGCTATTGAGCAATTAAAAGAATGGGCAAAAAGAATTGGTGTAGATATTGTAACTAAAGAAGCTGGTAGTGATCCATCTAGCGTAATGTTTGACGCATGTATGAAAGCTAAAAATGAAGGCTATGATGTATTACTATGTGATACAGCTGGTAGATTACAAAATAAAACTAATCTAATGTCAGAGTTATCAAAAATTAAAAGAGTCATTGAAACAAGTGTTCCTAATGCCCCACATGAAACACTTCTTGTTATAGATGCCACAACAGGACAAAATGGAATGGTTCAAGCAAAGGCATTTAAAGAAGCTACTAATGTTAGTGGTGTAATTCTAACAAAACTAGATGGTACTGCTAAAGGTGGAATTGTTTTAGCAATTAGAAATGAAATTGGAATTCCAATTAAATATATTGGTTTAGGAGAAAAAGTTGACGATTTAGAGACATTTGATATTGAACAATATTTATATGGTCTATTCGCTGATTTCTTTGATTAAATATGATAGCAAATGATAGAGAAGAGTTTATTATTTTGTTTGATATTTATCAAGAACTTTTAACAGAAAAGCAAAGAGAATATTTTACTGCTTATTATTTTGATGATTTATCTATTTCAGAAATAGCTGAAAATTTTGAAGTTAGTAGAAATGCTGTTTTCGATCAAATTAAAAAAGTATGTAGTATTTTATTAAATTATGAAGATAAATTATTGATAAATAAAAAAAATAGAGAAATATTAAATATACTTGATAAAAATAATATTGAGGAAATAAAAGAAGAAATACAACGTATAATCAAGGAGTGATATAATGGCTTTCGATTCATTAAGCAGTCGTTTACAGATGTCATTACGCAGAATTACAGGGCGTGGCAAATTAAACGAAAATGATATAGAAGAAATGTTAAGAGAAGTACGTTTGTCTTTATTAGAAGCAGACGTTAACTATAAAGTTGTAAAACAATTTTTAGCTGTTGTTAAAGAACAAGCTATGGGAGAAAAAATTTTAAAAGGTTTAGACCCAGGACAACAAGTTGTAAAAATCGTTAGAGAAGCTTTAAAAGATGTTTTAGGTTCTGAAACTTCTGAAGTTATGTTTAATATTAATGATACAACAATTTTAATGGCTGTTGGATTACAAGGTGCTGGTAAGACTACAGCAGTAGGTAAAATGGCTGCCTTTTATCGTAAAAAGCTAAATAAAAAACCAATGCTTATTGCTGCAGATATCTATAGACCAGCAGC
The DNA here is from genome assembly GCA_031550255.1 of Anaeroplasmataceae bacterium. Classification (GTDB taxonomy): domain Bacteria; phylum Bacillota_I; class Bacilli_A; order Acholeplasmatales; family Anaeroplasmataceae; genus JAVBOS01. Next base: position 4,213 of record JAVBOS010000091.1, read on the forward strand.
AATTGACCAATTAAAAACAATTGGTAAACAATTAAATATTGAAGTTTTCGAAATGGGAACAAATGAAAAGGTTACTAAAATTGTAACAAATGGTTTAAAATATGCCAAAGATAAGGGATATGATTTAGTTATAATAGATACAGCTGGTCGCTTACAAATTGATGAAGATTTAATGGATGAGTTACTAGATGTAAAAAAGATTGCTAAACCTGATGAAATATTGTTAACAGTTGATGCGATGACTGGACAAGAAGCAGTTAATGTAGCAACAGTATTTAATGATAAATTACAAGTTACCGGTGTTATTTTAACTAAGATGGATGGAGATACACGTGGTGGAGCTGCACTTTCAATTAAGGCTATTACTGGTGTACCAATAAAAATCATGTCTACAGGTGAAAAGTTAGATCAAATGGAAATATTTTATCCAGACCGTCTAGCTGACCGCATTTTAGGTATGGGAGACGTTTTAAGTTTAATTGATTCAGTTACAGAAAACATTGATGAAGATGAAATGATGGATATGACTGAAAAATTAATGAGTGGTAAATATAATTATAATGACTTATTAAAACAGTTTAAGATGATTAAAAGAATGGGATCTTTATCTAAAATTTTAGGATTTATGCCTGGACTTGGAAAAGTTAAAGATGCTATGAAAGATGTTGATGATAAACATTTTGATAAAATGGAAGCTATTATATTTTCTATGACTGAAGAGGAAAGAAAAAATCCTGATTTAATTAATAATAGTTCAAAGCGTCGCGAAAGAATTGCTAGAGGTTGTGGTAAAACTGTTGCTGATGTTAATAGATTAAGAGAAGCATTAACAACACAAATTAGAACCATGAAACAAATGTCTGGAATGTCTGAAAAGGATATGGAAAAAATGCAACAAAACTTGCAAAGTGGAAAATTACCACAACAACAAGCATTTGTTCATAAAGGAAAAGGTAAAAACAGAGGCGGATTCCGCTTTTAAGAGGTATGCAAATGAAATTAATTGGTAGTATTTCTTCATTTGAACAATTTAATCAATTAATAGATAAATTAGATGGCATAGTTATTGGAAACAGTAACTATGCTACTTATTTATCTTTTAGTTTTTCTACTAAAGACTTAGTTGAATTAATTAAAAGATCAATTTCTTTAAAAAAAGAAGTTTTTTTGAAATTAGACATAATGCCAACAAATAAAGAAATAAAAGAAATTATTGAATTTGTTAAAAACTTAAGCAACTTCGAGATAAATTATTTAGTTCAAGATATTGGTTTATTTCAAGAACTTAAAGAAATTGGAATAAAAAATATAATATATATAGCGTCAACAATGATAACTAACTATGAAGATTTATTATTTTATTTAAATAATGGCTTTAAAGCCTGTATGCCTAGTTTAGAAATTCCATTTGAAGATATTATCATGATGAATGAAAAATCACAAAAAGGACTATTCTTTAAAGTATTTGGATATCATACAATGATGCATTCTAAAAGAAGATTAATTTCTACATATCAAAAGTTTATCAATAGTAATGTAAAAGTCGATAATGAAAAAACATTTTTAATTGAAGAAACAAGAAATTCAAAATATCCAATAATTGAAAATAATTGTGGAACTTTAATATTTAGAGAATATCCAGTAAATTATCTTGAAAAAATAAATAATTTAAAAAAATTTGAATACTCATTCTTAGACGATATATTTATTGATAAAGATATATACGAAGAAGTTGTAAATAACTATAATTTAGTTTTAAAAAATAAAATAAATGTTAATGATGCTATAAATCAAATAAATTTAAAGTATGAAAATACATTTATGGATAAAGATACAGTATATTTAAAGGAGGAATTCTAATGAAAAAAATAGAATTATTAGCTCCTGCAGGTGATTTAGAAAAATTAAAAATAGCTGTGATGTATGGAGCAGATGCTGTTTTCATTGGTGGAAATAAGTTTTCCTTACGTTCAAGAGCCTCAAATTTTACAATTGAAGATATTAAAGAAGCGTGTTTATTTGCTCACGCTCATAATTCAAAAGTACATGTTACATGTAATATTATTATGCATAATAATGATTTAAAGGGATTGATAGATTATCTTAAACAATTAGAATTATCTGGTGTTGATGCAATAATTGCGGCCGATCCTTTTATTGTCACAACAGCTTTAAAAAATACTAAATTAGAAGTTCATATTTCAACACAACAAACTTCTTTAAATTCTGGTGCTATTAAGTTTTGGAAAAATATTGGCGCAAAAAGAGTTGTTTTAGGTAGAGAGTTAAGCGTTGAAGAAATAAAAGAAATAAAAGAAAATACCGATATTGAAATTGAAACATTTATTCATGGCGGAATGTGCGTAAGCTATAGTGGAAGATGTATGTTATCAAATAATATGACTAATAGAGATGCGAATCGTGGTGGTTGCGCTCATAGTTGCCGTTGGAATTATGATTTATATTCTTCAGATGAGAAAGTAAATCCTTCAGATAAATACTTTGCGATGAGCTCAAAAGATTTATGTGCTGTAAGAGAAGTTCCAGCTTTAATAGATGCAAAGGTTGATTCTTTAAAAATTGAAGGAAGAATGAAAAGTATTCATTATATCGCAACAGTTGTTAAAACATATCGAATGTTAATTGATGAATATTATAATAATGGAAAAATTGCTTCATATGAGTTTTATGAAGAACAAATAAAAAAAGCTGAGAATAGGTTGACATCACACGGCTTTTTACATGGGATGACTTCTATTTCTGAGCAGTTATATAATTTAAGAAGTGAACAACCAACACAAGAATTTGTTGGAATTGTTACTAAATATGATAAATTAAACAAAATTGCTTATATTGAAGAAAGAAACTTTTTTAAAGCAGATTCTGTTTTAGAAGTTTTTGGACCTACTATAATTTCACAAGAAATTAAATTGACAGAAATTTTTGATGAAGAAGGAAATTCTTTGGATGCCGCAAGACACCCAAAACAAATTATTCATTTTTCTTGTGAAATAGAATTAAGTCCTTATGATATGTTACGTTTAAAACGAATTTAAAAGATTAGAATATGATTTAGATAATTCATAATAATCTAAATCACCAATAAAATTTAAAATATCAACGTTATTTAAATTTATTTTTAATAAAGGGAATAATTTATCTTCGATTTTTTCATTATTTTGAATTTGAATAATTTTAAAATTATTAAATTTATCCACACATAAATAAATTGATCCTTTATTACCAAGTCGATATGATTCTGTGATTAAATTTCTTTCAAAATTACTTCTAGACCCAAAGGCATTGTTTAATGAGTAAAAGAAATTTTGGATAGAGTTATCTTGTATTGTTGTTTGCATAATTGTTTCCTTTCATAATGGGGTGATATATTGTATTGCTATAATAAAAATAATATTACAATAAATGTAAAATTAATTTATAAACCAAATAATAAGAATATCTATCTTCGCTATAAAAATGATATTTTAACAATTTCATCTTCTAGAAAATTAAAAGAAAAAGATATTGATAATATAATAGAAGATAATATTAAAGTTATTCAAAAATTTATAAAAAAACATTCTCAAATAGAACAAGAAAAGTGTGTTCATATACTTGGTATAAAGTATAAGATAAATATCGTTATTTCATTTGAAAATAAAATAGAATTAATAAATGATATTTGTAATGTATATACTTTAAAGCCCGACTATGAATATATAAAAAAAATATTTGAAAAGTATTATGTTGAAATTGCTAAAAATTATATTGAAACAAAAATACAAATTATAAAAGATATATTTAACGATATTAATACCAAAAATCTTACAATTTCTTATAAATATTTAAAGACATGTTTTGGGAAATGTATTCCTAAAGAAAATAAAATTGTTTTCAGTGGTCTTTGTGCAAAATTAGAAGAAAAATACATTGATTATGTTATTTTTCATGAATTTTCACACTTAAAATATATAGGACATCAAAAAGATTTTTATAATTATTTAGAGTCAAAAATGAAAAATGCTAAGATATATCAAAAAGAAATAAGAAAGTTAAGATATAAAGACTATTTTTAAAAATTAATTCTTTCATTTTCAATAATCTTATTGTATAATAGAATAGCATATTTATGGAGGTAATCTCATGATTAACAAACAAGTATTTAAATTAACTGAAAAAGGTAAAGCTGATTACGAAAGAGAATTAGAGTATTATAAGAATGTCTTACGTCCTCAAAACATTAACGCAATTGCTGAGGCACGTGCACAAGGAGACTTATCTGAAAATGCTGACTATAGTTCAGCAAGAGATGAACAAGTTCGTATAGAGTCAAAAATTCTTGAATTAGAAAATATATTAAAAAATGCTATTATTATTGAAAATGATAATTCAAGTTTAGCAAACGTTGGTAAAACAGTAGAAGTTAGAATTTATGAAAAAGGAAAATCTAAAAAAGAAAGAAAAGATACTTTCCAAATAGTAAGTTCAATTGAAGCAGATCCATTTAGCGGTAAAATTTCTGAAGATTGCCCGATTGGTCGTGCATTAATCGGACGTTCTGTTGAAGATGGCGTTGTTACTGTTGTTACAGAAACAGGTAAAGAAGTAAAAGTAGAAATTATTTCAGTACAATAATAAATAGCCACCATTTGGTGGCTTTTTAGTTATTTTCTTCATCAATCATTGCTAGATATAGTTTCATTAAAGCTCTTTTTTCAATTCTTGAAACATAGCTACGACTAATATTCATTTCATCGGCAATTTCTTTTTGTGTTTGAGATTTTACACCTAAACCATATCGTCGTTTAATAATATCTAGTTCTCGCTCATTTAAGACTTCTAGTGATTTTGATAATTTATTTAATTCCCAGTCGTGTTGTATTTCATCTAATACATCAGGACTATTGTCTTTAATTACGTCAATTAATTCAATTTCATTGCCTTCCTTATCGGTACCAATAGTACTAAAGAGGTAAGTATAATTTTTTTTGTTTTTATTAGAACGTAGTGTCATTAATATTTCATTTTCGATACATCTGGCAACATACGTAGCCAATTTATTGTTTGTGTCGTGTTTAAAGGTATCAATTCCTTTAATTAGTCCAATGATACCAATTGATAAGATGTCATCTTTTTCATCACTGGTATTTTCATATTTCTTGGCAATATGTGCGACAAGTCTTAAATTGTGCTCAATTAACTTGTTTCTGGCATTAACATCCCCAAGCTTCATTAAATTTAAATAATATTTTTCTTCCTCATCCGTTAATCGAGGTGGATAGGATTGGCTTTTTATTGCCCCAAAAAAAGGTAATAAAAAAAGTAAATCAAACATCTTTAAGCTCCTTTGTTTTACAAATAAAAGGAATTATAATATAATCAACAATAGGTGGTAGCAATGATAACTTTATTTCTTAATAGTAAAAAAATAATTCCTGATTTGTACGTAAATACAATTTACGATATTCCTTACGCTAAATTATATGCCGACGGTTATCGATTAATTCTTACAGATTTAGACAATACATTAATTTCATATAAACAAACAGATCCAACCGAAGAATTAATGAATTGGAAAAAAGAAGTTGAAGGTATAGGTTTTGAAATCATTATAGTTTCAAATTCTAAAAAAAACAGAGTTGAATACTTTGCTGATATCTTAGGATTGAAGTTTGTTAAGTTTGCCAAAAAACCTTTAAAAATAGGTTTAAAAAAAGCAATTAAATTAGGAAAAAGAAAATATGATAGAAAAGAAGTCTTAGAAATAGGAGATCAGTTAATGACTGATATTTTTGGTTCAAAGAGAATGAATTTATTTACGATTTTAGTAAAAGCTATTGACCGAAAAACAGAAATTCTATCAACTAAAATAAATCGCAAAATTGAAAAAAAGATGCTTATTAAAGCTAAGAAAAAACATTTAGAATTATATAATAAAAATTTAAAGAAATACGAGGAAGATTGTAATGATTAAACGTTGTTTCGGTTGTGGAGCAATCTTACAATCTGATGATGAACATAAATCAGGTTATGTACAAGCTATAAAAGAAGATAAAGAAACATTTTGTAAAAGATGTTTTCGTTTAAAAAATTATAATGAATTACCAAAGATATTAGCTACCAAAGAAGATTATGAAAGAGTAGTTGATAATGTTTTAGAAAAAAACGGATTAGTAGTCTTAATTGTAGACTTATTTGATTTTTCCGGAAGTTTTATTCCGCAAATGATTAATAAATTAAGACCTAAAAATGTGATTTTAGTTGCTAATAAATATGATTTGTTACCAAAAAGTACTAATGTATCAAATATAGTAAAATGGTTAACTTATATGTGTAATAGAATTTTCTTTAAAGTAGATGCAATACATGTTGTATCTAGTTCTAAAGGATATTATATTGATGATTTAATGAATACAATAGATTTATTAAGAAGTGGTAAAGATGTTTATTTTGTTGGTTGCGCTAATGTTGGTAAATCTAGTTTAATAAATGCTTTGTTAAAAAGATTTACACCAACAACAAAAAATTTAGTTTCCACATCAGTTATTCCTGGAACTACTTTAGATATTATAAAAATACCTTTTTTTGAAGATAATAAAGCTTTAGTAGACACTCCAGGCTTAATAAATTCAAATGGTATTTTAGATAAGTTATTACCACAATCATATGATAAAATTTTACCTTTTAAAGAAATAAAGCCTATTACATATCAAATCATAAAAGAAAATAGTGTTTTTGTTTCTGGACTTGTTTGTGTAAGTCTAATTGAAGGTGAAAATGTAGCATTTACTTGTTACTTTAGTGATAAACTAGTTATTCATAGAACCAAAAATGAAAAGGTTCAAGAGTTATTTAATACACAACTAGGTAAACTTTTAACTCCGCCAACAATTGAAGAAATAGATATTGTAAAGTATGATACTAAAGAATATGTCATTAATGCAAAAACTAAACAAGATATTGTTTTTAGTGG
>JAVBOS010000162.1:0-32798 GCA_031550255.1 Anaeroplasmataceae bacterium
TATTTTAAATAAGGTATTTTAATATTATATATTAAGAATAATCATTTTCTTTTTAGTTATAGTATGTTAAAATATAAAATGAAGTAATGTATAATTAGTTATACTATAGCGTAAATATAGGTGGTAGAACATGAATAATAAATTAAAAAAAGGTTTTAAAATAACAGGGACGGTTGTCTTTTATGCATTTATTGCAATACTGTTATTATTTTCAGTTGCAAACATAAGACAAACTGATAAAGCTAAGGATTATCCCAACATTTTTGGAAGAGGATTTCTACAAGTTGAATCAGACTCAATGACTGGAAAGAATGATGATTCATTCGTCATTGGAGATTTAATTGTTGTTAAAAAAGCAACAACTAAAAGAATTAATAAATTAGAAGTTGGAGATATTATAACTTTCTATGATTACAAAGCACAAGATGATGTTAATAGAAAATCATTTTTAAATAGCCATAGAATTGTTGAAGTACGTACAACAAATTCAGGTAAAGTATTTATTACTCAAGGTGATAAAGCTGTTGAAAGTGGATTAGTATATAATCCAAACGATCAATTATACAATGTTACGATTGAAAGATATTTTGATGTAGTTTCTGATACACAAGTAAAAGGGATTTACGTAAGTAAAGTTGAAGGATTTGGAAATGTTGTAAATCATATTTCAAATAACTTCTTCTGGTATGTTGTATTACCAATTCTTTTATTCTTAGTATTTGAAGTATTCGTAGTAGTTAAAAATGTTTTAGATTTAAGAGACGAAAAGAATAAGGCAAATAATAAAGTTAATGAAGATGCATTAAGAGAATCTATTAAAGCTGAATTAGAGGCTGAAAAAGAAAAAATGCGTCAAGAATTATTAGCTGAAATGAATAAAAAAGATAATAAAGAATAATCAATTAACAAAGGAGTGGTAATATGGCAGAATTTTCTAGATACTATATGAATTTTCTAAGTCATTTTTTTAAAAATATTAAAGATTTCTTTTCTAATATTTTTTTAATAATTAAAAATTTTGTCTATACTGATCCTAAAGAATACTTAGATTTAATTTCTGGTGCTGCAGTAAAGTTTAAAGTTTTAGACTGGATTGTATTTTTAATAGTAACAATTATTAATGTGGCTTTCTTTGCTTTACTAGCTTTTTTACTAGGTATATATTTAAAAAGGCATCTAAGATTTAAAAAACGTGAAATTGAAAAAGATGAATTAGTGGAAGAAATTTCATTATTAAATAATAAAGTAGTTGAACTTATTGATGAAAAGAATAAGATTCTTGCAATGCGTGTTAGTCAACTTGGTGGTGGGCAAGCAATTGTTAAACCAGAAGATATGTTTTCTAGAGATAAGAGTGTTGAGAAAAAACCTCAAAATCAAGCAGGTGGAAGATTTACTAAATTATCTAATGTCGATCAAATATATTCAGCTAATCCAAGAATGACTTTAATGCCTGAATCGGATATGCTTAATTTAAAACAACTAGTAGATAGATTTATTGATTTCTCTGCAAGTCAATTAAATTTATATTATACAAGAGATATTATAAGTAGATATTTTGCTGGTATGGCCACTGCGAAAGTATTAATTTTGGAAGGTATTTCTGGAACGGGAAAAACTTCATTGCCATATGCGATGGGAAAATTTTTTCAATCAGATTCAAGTATTATCTCTGTTCAACCATCATGGCGTGATAGGGCTGAATTGCTTGGATATTTAAATGAATTTACGAAAAAATTCAATGAAACAGATTTCTTGAAATCAGTTTATGAAGCTAATTATATTGATACTGTAAATACAATAGTATTAGATGAAATGAACTTAGCGCGTATAGAATATTACTTTGCTGAATTTTTATCAGTAATGGAAATGCCTGATACTTCAGAATGGAAAATAGATTTGGTTTCTGGCAGTGAGCCGACTGATCCTAAAAAATTAATTAATGGTAAACTTTTAATTAACCAAAATGTTTGGTTTATTGGTACAGCCAACAAGGATGATTCAACATTCACAATTACAGATAAAGTATATGACCGTGCGTTACCAATTGTTATTAATAATAAGGCTGCCTATATTGATGCTCCATATACGCCAGCTATATCAATGACATTTGAATATTTAGATGAGTTATTTAAACAAGCTCAACAAAATGTCCAAATAACCCCAAAAACAATGGATAGCTTCTCTAAAGTTGATGATTTTATTCAAGATAATTTTAAAATTGCTTTTGGTAATCGTATTATGAAGCAAATCAAATTATTCGTTCCAGTTTATATGACTTGTGGATATAGTGAAATCGAAGGGTTAGACTATATGTTGTGCAATAAAATATTACGTAAATTTGAAAGTTTAAATATAACTTTCTTAAAAACTGAAATTGATCAATTAATTCAATTATTAGATAAATTGTTTGGTAAAAATTCATTTAAAACTTCTATAGATTTTTTAAATGATTTAAAGAAAATGAATTAATAAGGTGAAACTATGGTAGAAAATAAGTTAATGGAAACAACAAATGATAATATTGATCCAGTAGCTGAATTTTACGAAACTGTAGCTCAAGCTCTTGAATTCACTAATGGAAAATCACCTTTTGGTGATTTTCTTTTCAATAATATCAAAAGTGGGAAGAAAACAGTTTATAGTAAATCAGTTAGAGAAAATAGGATATATGAAACAGATTTTTTAGATATTTTACAATCATCATATCCTAGTATTGCAAAAATAATCAAAGATCCTAAGAAATCAATTAGATATGAACAAGAGGTTGTTGGAGTAGAAAAAGCTAAGAAAATTGATGCTACTACAGTAAGGCATCTTGCAAGCCATACACATCTAATTAAAAGTATAGAACAAGATAATGTCATTCCTTCAAAGGTTTTAACGACTTTTGCAGAAGAAGAATTAGCTATATATGAAAATAGATTTATTAAAACGCTTCTACTAAGAGTGGATAAATTTTTAGAAATTAGATATGACTTAATTAAAGATAATTTAGAAAGTTTTCAAAGTGATAGAGTCAAAATAACAAATGATTTTAAACTTCAAGATAACTTTATAAAAATGGAATTAGATATATCTGTTAAAAAGGATATTGAAGAATCAACAAAAAAAGCAGAATTAATATTTGGGAGATTAACAAATATTAGAGATTTATTTAAGGGCTTGAAAAACTCTGAGTTTATGCAAGCTTTAAAAACTGCAAAACAAGTAACTCCACCGATAATGAAAACTAATATTATCTTAAAAAATCCCGATTTTAAAATTGCTTATGCATTATGGATTTTTTTAGATCGATATGAAGGTCTTGGATATGATGTAAATGTAAAAGAAACACAGGTTGATCTTGATCCAGTATTTAGTGAAGATGTAGATTTAACAATGCTTATGCTATTATCTACAGCTATTAACAATCAAAAACTAGGTTTAATTGATATTGAAAACTTAGGATATAAAGAATATATTAATAAACGTATAAAGAATATTAAAAAACTTGAAGATGAGTTGTCTATTAATCCAGAAAATAGCAATATTGAAAAAGATGAATTGACAGAATTTTTCTTAGAAGAATTGAAAAAATATTATTCAAAAATAATGCGTGAGCAATTTAAGAAAACGGATGATAGAACTTCAGTTATTAAACATGTATATAAGAACATGTTAGATACTAATAATTTAATTTATCCATCTTTATTTGAACTTAATATTGAAGAAACTGACATTTCTTTTGAACAAAAGTTACAAAACGAAAAGAAAAAGGTTAAATTAATTAAGGTTTTAAAAGATTTAAAACAAGCCGATTTAAATAAGATGTTAAAAGAAGAAGAGCGTAGTAATAAAGAAATTACTAAGCTTGAGGAAAAGATAAATAAAACTAAAAATAAGGAAAATAAAAAACCAAAGAAGGCTAAAAAAGTAATTAAGAAACATAAACCTATTGATATTAATAGTAAGAGATATCGTAGTCGAAAAGTGGTTCATAAAGGAACAAGTGTATTTAACGATGAAAAGCAAAATTAAAAATATTATATCAAAGATAACTTTAGCTATAATTGTAACTGTAATTACACTTGTAGTTTACGTGTTGATATCAAATGTAGTTGCTGCTAAGAAAAATGAGCCAGCAAAAATATTTGGCTATTCATATTCATATGTTCCAACAAACAGTATGGAACCAAATATTAAAACTGGAAGCTGGGTTTTTTTTAATCAACCAAAATTTGAAACACTAAAAGTTAATGATGTTATTATTTATCGTGCTAATGATGGGGTAATGAAAGGTCAGTTAATTATTCATAGAATAATAGAAAAGACTTCAGATGGTTTTAAATTACAAGGTGATAATAATCCGACACCAGATAAACAAATAGTTACAAAACAAGATTATTATGGCAAGCATGTGAAATCGATTTACATTCCAATTTTATCTCAAACATTCAGTACTGCAATGTTAAATAAAAACTTTGTTTTTGCGTTAGTTGGAATAACTTTACTTATATTAGTAATATTTAATGTTCTAAACATTTATATTGCATTTAAAAAAGAAAGTTTAAATAATAAAGATGATTTAAAAGAAAAAATGCGTTTAGAAATGCTTGAAGAATTAAAGAAAGAAATATCACAAAAAGAGGATTAACAAAATCCTCTTTATATTATAAAAAGACATTGACAATAAGAAAGAATTAAAGTATAATATTTTACGGTACATTTTTTCAAAAAAACAAATCCACAATGCCCTTAATAATATATTAAGTACATTATTTAAGGAGGAAACAAACAATGAATACTTATATGGCAAACAATCAAACAATTGAACACAAATGGTATGTTGTAGACGCTAATGGTTTAACATTAGGACGTTTAGCTACTCAAGTGGCTTCTTTATTAAAAGGTAAAGGAAAACCACAATACACTCCACACGTAAACTGTGGTGATAATGTTATCGTTATTAACGCTGACAAAATCCAATTAACAGGAGACAAATGGCAAGGTAAATTATATATTCAACACTCTGACTATAGTGGTGGATTAACTGTTAGAACAGCAGAAGAAACAATGACTAAATTCCCAACAAGAATGGTAGAAAAAGCTGTTTTAGGTATGTTACCACATACAAAACTTGGTGATCAAATGAGAAAGCAATTATATGTTTATGCAGGCGCAGAACATCCACATGCTGCTCAAAAACCACAAGTATACGTAGTTAAGGCATAAGGAGGATATATACAATGGCTAAAAAAGTACAATATTTAGGAACAGGACGTCGTAAGAGTTCAGTTGCCCGCGTTATATTAACTGCTGGTAAAGGTGTTATTACAATTAATGGTCGTGCATTTGAAGATTATATTCCTTCACCTGCTACACGTTTAGATGTATTACAACCACTAGAATTAACTGAAAATGCAACAAAATTTGATGTTACAGTAAATGTATTTGGTGGAGGAGTTACAGGTCAAGCTGGAGCAATCCGTTTAGGAATTACTCGTGCTTTAATGGAACTTAACGCTGATTTACGTGCTACTTTAAAACCTGCTGGATTAGTTACACGCGATCCACGTGCTAAAGAACGTAAGAAATACGGTCTTAAAAAAGCTCGTCGTGCTGGACAATTCTCAAAACGTTAATATCAAAGTATTTATACAACAAGAGACAGAATTTATTCTGTCTTTTTTGTTTTAATTATTTTAGAAATATTTCGATTAATCATTTATATTGAGTGTAAAAAATGATATAATTTTAGTAGGTGATTTAATGAAAAGACTAAATGTGAAGTTACAAAAATATATGTATTTACCAATCTTAATAATTTTACTATTCATATTTTCTTTTTGTGTCAGTACGCCTAAAGAAATTGTGAGTGGTTATATTAAGATCCTTCTAAGTCCTAGTATATTGATTACAGATTATTTGGCAATTAGTAACTTGGGAGCAACATTGTTTAATGTAGCTACGATTATGTTATTTAATCTATATTTTGTTAGAAAATTTGAATTAAGACTTAGTGGACCAATTTTTTCAGGATTTTTAATAATTGCTGGATTCTCTTTTTTTGGTAAAAATATATTCAATACTATTCCAATATATTTTGGAATATATTTATATAGCAAGATGAAAAAAACTCCTTTTAAAAACTATATTATTTCAATATTGTTTTCAACAGGAATTTCGCCATTAGTTAGTTATTGTATTTTTGGTTTTGGTTTGGAACTATATATAGGTATTCCACTAGGAATAATATGTGGTACCATTGCAGGATTCTTAGTGCCAGCATTTGCAAGCCATACAATGAAATTCCACCAGGGTTATAATCTTTATAATACTGGTTTTGCTTTAGGAGTTATATCAGTTATATTTTATGCAATCTTTATGTCATTTGATTTAAAGGTAAACACCGTTTTGATAATTAACGAAAAATATCATTTTTATTTATTAGGAATGATATTATTTCTATCAATTTCTTCTATAATAATAAGTTTAATTAACAACTTTACTGTTTTTAAGAAATATCGAAGTTTAATGAGAAGAAGTGGTCGTCTAGTAAGTGATTTTATTAGAGATTTCGGAACAAAAACAGTTTTGTTTAACTTTGGAATAATTGGATTAATATGCGTTTTAATTGTTATTGTTTTTAAAATTAAAATAGACGGTCCGACTGTAGGAACTATTCTATCAGTTATGGGAATGGGAGCATATGGTCTACATATTAGAAATATGATACCGGTATTAATAGGTTCAATTATAGCTGTATTCTTAAAAGGTGCAAATATGACTGATGAAACTATTGTTTTAGCTGTTTTATTTTCAACAGGACTAGCTCCGCTTGCCGGAAAATATGGTATAATTGTTGGAGTTATCTCAGGAATAATACATATTATCGTTGCTCCATTAATGATTTCTTTTCAAGGGGGATTCGATTTATATAACAATGGATTTGTTGCAGGATTTGTCGCAAGCATAGTTTCTGTTATGGCAGATTCAATTTTAAAAGGAGATGAGTTAAGTTGAGTTATTTTGAAAATAAACGTGGGTGTAAAGTTATTAGTGAATTTATTTTATTGTTGATGCATTATGGATACATTAATCTTAACGTAGACTTTAAAAGTGACGAGAAGGTACATTATTATACATTAAGAACATCAAGGGTAAGTGAAAAACTACTAAACTACATTAAAGATAATATTAATCTAGGTAGAGAATTTGATGTTGAAGAGTATGGGTGGGAATTAGTTGGCGATGGTGATTCTTATGATCAAATTGATTTACTAGGATGTTTATTAGATAAATTTGAAATAGAGAACACGGCAGAAGAAACGATCTTTAGAATGGCAAGAAATATACGCAAATAAATATTTTGTATTTTAGTGAATTTATATAAAATGATATAATTTTAATTAGCAATTTTGATTAGGAGGTGTATTATGTCAGGAATAGAAAAAAGAGTTTTTACAGTTTTAATATTTATCTTTAGTTCAGCATTCCTTGTTTTATCAATGATGGTTTTGACAGGATACACCACAAAAGTAGATTTAGATATAACTAGTTGGTTTTATAATGTTAGAGGAGAATATGGAGGAACTATTTATTTTCTTTTAAGAATCTTTACAGAATTAGGTCATATTTACATTTTAGTTCCACTTATTATAGTTATGGCGATATTTTGGAAATTTGATAATAGAGCCTTTTGTTTAGGTTTTGGGACATTATTTGTATATCTCTTTAATGAATTCGTTAAATTGCTATATCAAAGACCTAGACCAACTGAATCATTAAGGTGGATGCATGAAGCATCAACTTCATTTCCAAGTGGTCATGCTATGACAAGTATGTTTGCATATGGATTTATTTTGTATTTCTTGCTTCGTTCACATAGACCAAAAAAAGAAAAAATAATGGGATCTGTGATATTAACAGCTATTATTGTGATAGTTTGTATTACTCGACTAGGTTTGGGTGTTCATTATTTTAGTGATGTAATTGGTGGATTATTTTTAGGCTTTGTAGGTATTATGATTGTCTTATTTATATATGACCATTTATATTCTTTGGGTTTTGAATTTATATTAGGATTGTTTCATAAAAATAAGGGAAATATAAAAAAATAAGTTTTTAAAACTTATTTTTTTTTTATAAATACTTTTCAAGTTTTTTATAATCAATTATTGTATAAGCATAACCAACATTAGAGATAATTTGTTCATCAATTAAAGATTTTATTTCTTTGGAAAGTGTTGGTCTTTCAACGTTTAATAGTAATGCTAACTCTGTTTTATTAGAAGATATTGTAAAAATTTTAGAGTTATTTTTTATAGCTTCTAAATGTAAGAATTCACATAATTTTGAACGAACATTACGTTTACTTAAGATCTTTAGCTGATTATTAACGCTGACTAAACTATTACTTATTTTATTTAATAAATTTAATGCTATTGTTGAATTATCTTTTATTAATAAAATGATATCATCGTATTTAATAAAACTAACTAGTGATTTAGTGTCGCTAATAAAAGAAGCTTTATAAGTATTATCATTAGAAAAAATTAATGCTTCCCCAATTGTATCATTATTTGAAAGTACACGAATTATTGATTCGTGTCCATCAGAAAAATATCTTTTAGCTGTAACGCTTCCGGTATTAATGAAAGCTATATGATTACAAGTTTCATTTTCACTAAAGATAACTTCATTTCTTAAAAAGGTTTTAGTTGTAATTTTTATTTTTGAAAGATAGAATACTTTTTGTTCATTCGTTAAACCGGTAAATAGAAAATCCATAATAAAACCTCCTAAATTAAATTATAGCATAATTTTTGTTTAATTATTAAAAAATGTAAAGAATATTGAATATCTTTGAATAATAAGTTATAATAACTTAGATACTTTAATTAAGGAGTTTTACGATGAAAAATATAAAAATAATTATTACATTAGTTTTTACAATATTAATAGGGTTGTCATTAGCTTCTTGTAAGTCTAATGATGATGTAAAAGCAGAAATAGTTGATGTTGTAGGACTAAGAACAACAGCATCAGTTACTGTAAAAATTGCTGATGATAAAATGCTTGTAACACAAGGAACGTTTTGCGCTTCAATATATAAAGAAGATAACTCATTAGTTGGGACAGTTACTTTTACAGAAACTAATTATAATAATCAAACAAAGGATTTTGCAGACTTAGAAAAAGATACAACTTACATTGTAAAATTATATGCAACGTATAATGGCAAAAAACATACAATGGATAAAGCTACGGTTAAAACAATTTCAAAAGGAACGCAAGATGATCCTACATTAATTAATACAGTAGAAGATTTCAATAATATTAAAAAAGATCCTGCCGGACATTTCAAATTAAATGCTGATTTGGATTTTAATCAAGCAGTGATCTCTACACTATTTACAGATACAACGCCATTTAAAGGAACAATAAATGGAAATAATAAAACAATTAAAAACTTTAAACTTGAAACGCCAAGTACTCATAATGGTATTTTTGGATATCTAGCAACAAACAGCACTATTCAAGATTTAATAATTGATAATGTTACAATGACAATTACAAGATCAACAGATGCGTACATAGGTATTTTAGCTGGTACTAATAAAGGAACAGTGAAAAATGTTACTTTAAAAAATTCTCAAGTTAATATTAATTCAAATGGAAGCGGAACACTTACAATTGGTACATTAATAGGAACAAATTCAGATTCAGGTAAAATAGAAGATTCTATAGTTTAAGCTTCGAAAATGACTGTATCAGCTAGAAATAAAACATATATTGGTGGTTTAGTTGGAACTAACTTACTTCCGACAAGTGGAAGTACAAAATCTAAAATATCAAATTCAACGGCTGATGTTGAAATTAATGTAACGCAATCACTTACGACAACATATGAAGTTGAAATTTGTGTTGGTGGTTTTATTGGAGTAAATCAAACTATAGTTGAAAATAGTATTAGTCAATCTAAAATAAAAGTTTCAACAGATAAATTAAATACAACAGATACAGTTAAGTATTTTGTCTCAGTAGGTGGATTTGTTGGTACTTTAAACTCAACGGCATTAATTAATGGTTGTGCGGTTATAACGGATTTAGATTATAGCAGTAAAAATGTTGAAATTGCAAGTATTGGTGGAATAAGTGGAAAAATATTTGGTAATTCAAAAGTTACAAATTCTTTAATTATTGCTAATGGATCAAAACTTGTTTCAAATATAACAACAACACTTCCAGAAGACTCAACGAAAACTCTTGAGCTAGTTGCTTCTGAAGTTGTAGCTTCAACAGAGACAAACAAATATGTTACAGCATATGTACTAGGAAATCTTACAACTGATTTTTCAAGTGTAAATAATGTTATTGCTTCAAATAATATAACAGATATTAGCACATTACAATTATCAGCAAATGTTTTGACATTTGTAAACTCAAAGAAGTAAAATATAAATTTTAAAAATGAAAACCTTTTATTTGTATAAATATACACATTAAAGGTTTTTTTAATTGGTAATTAGTTGTATTTAGGTTTATTATAATATATAATAAAATAGAGTAATAATAAGAGAAGGCGAAATCATGGGTTTAGTTATTTATAATTCATTAACAAATAAGATGGAAGAATTTATTCCATTTAACAATAAAAAAGTAAATATGTATGTTTGTGGGCCAACGGTTTGGAATTATATTCATATCGGGAATGCTAGACCTGTTATCTTTTATGATGTCGTGAAAAGATATTTAGATTTTAGTGGATATGAAGTAGTTTATGCTTCAAATATAACTGATATTGATGATAAAATCATTAATCAAGCTAAAGCTGAAAATATAACAGAAAAAGAACTTGCTGTTAAATATGAGAAAGCTTATTTTGATGATGCAAAAAAAGTTGGAAGTAAAACACCCAATTTTATTCCACACGCAACAGACTACATTCCAGAAATGGTTGAATTTATAAGTGATTTAGAAAAAAAAGGATTTGCTTATAATGTTGATGGTGATGTTTATTTCAGAATTAATAAACTAAAGGATTATGGTATTTTAAGTAATCAAGTTCAAGAAGACTTAATTGCTGGAGAAAGAATAGATGTTGATACAAAAAAAGAAAATCCAATGGATTTTACTTTATGGAAAAAAACTGATGATGGTATCAAATGGGATACACCTTTTGGAAAAGGAAGACCCGGTTGGCATACTGAATGTGTTGTTATGAATCATAGGATATTTGGAGATACAATTGATATTCATGGTGGAGGTATGGATTTAAAATTTCCACATCATGAAAATGAGATTGCACAATCTAAAGCGATGTATGGGCATAATTTGGCTAAGTATTGGATGCATGTTGGAAGACTTCAAATGAATGGCGAAAAAATGAGTAAATCTTTAGGGAATGTCATTTTAGTAAAGGATATTGAAGATTTCGAAGATCTAGTAACTTTAAGACTATTGATTATAGGTGCACCGTATAGATCATCAATTAATTACAATGAAGAACTCGCTAATTTTTACAAAGCTGAGTATGATAAAATCAAAAGAGCATATAAACAAGCAATGTTTAATTTAGAGTATAATAATATTTCTTTAACCATTGACAATGAAGAAGACATAAAAGAATTTAAAAATGCAATGGACAATGATTTTAATACACCTAATGTTATGACTTTAATAAGTAAGTTAGTTAAAGAAATTAATAATTTTGTAAGACAAAAAGACTATAAGAGCTTATCTATAAAAACTAAGACATTAAAAACAATATTAGATGTTTTAGGAATAGAAGTGAAATATGAGTCATTAACAGATGAAAGTAAACATGTTTACACTGCATGGCTTGAAGCAAGAAATAATAAAGATTTCGAAAGTGCAGATAAATATCGTAACATTTTAACGGAAAAAGGTATTATTTAATGAATCCAAGTTTGTATTCAGGATTATCTCTAGCATATATTGGTGATGCCATTTATGAATTAAAGGTAAGAGAGTCACTTTTAGAAAAAGGCTTAACTAAAGTTAACGACCTACATAAAAAGGCAATTAATTATACAAAAGGCGAAAGCCAAGCGAAAGTAATTCGTAAATTAATTGATGGAAACATTTTAACAGAAGAAGAAATTAGTATATATAAAAGAGGTAGAAATAGTCATGTGAAGCTAACTAGAAAAAATATTAGTTTAGCTGATTATTTAGATGCAACTGGATTTGAAGCACTTTTAGGATATTTATATCTTAGCGAACAAATACAAAGATTAAACGAAATAATTAAATTATCATTTTAAGGAGTCTTTTTTATGGGCAATAAAAAGAAAAAAAATATTAATATTGAATTAGAAGAACAAAATCTAATTTTAGAAGGTAACGAAGAACAACAAGAAATTCAATTTGAAGTTAAATCTGATAATTTTGAAGAAAGTGAAAACGTTGTTCCTTTTGAGATTGCTCAAGAAAAAGAAGAATTGATTAATGATGTAAAGAAACGACGTTCAAAAGTAGTTGTTACAAAAGACACTCATCCAGAAAATGGAATTAATTTAGTTGAAAAACAAATAGAATCAAAAGAAAATAATACAGTTGTTGCCCAAACAATTGTTGTTGAAGATGTTAACGAAAGACTTATAAAGAAAAGTAAAAAAATAGAAGAAAAAGAAAAACAAAAAATAGCTAAAGATAAAAAGAAAACGATAAAAAGACAAGGACCAAAAATCATAGTTAGATATGAAACTGATATTGAAAATGGGTTATCTAATGAAATTGTTCAACAACGCCGTGAGGATGGATTAACAAATACAACCTCGCAAGGTTCAACAAAATCAATTAAAAAGATTTTTGTTTCCAATATATTCACATTTTTTAACTTTTTAACACTTGCTATAGCTGGATGGTTAATCTCAATTGCCATGTTTAAAGATTTGATTTTCTTAGCAATTGTTACTGCTAACGTAGTTCTTGGAATTGTTCAAGAAATTAAAGCAAAGAAAAACATTGATAAATTATCATTAATTTCAGCACCATCTGCCATTGTTATAAGAAATGGTTCACAATTTGAAATTGGTGTAAGTGAAGTAGTTTTAGATGATTTATTGATATTAGAAAATGGTAAACAAATTTGTACTGATAGTATTGTTGTTTCAGGGTCAATTGAAGTAAACGAATCACTATTAACTGGAGAAAGTGATGCTATCTTAAAAAAACCTGGTGATATTTTATACTCGGGATCATTTGTTGTTTCAGGATATGCAAAAGCTAGAGTTGATAAAATTGGTAAAGAAAACTATATTGAAAAATTAACAAGTCAAGCAAAAAAATATGTTAAACCAAAATCAGACCTTTGGAAATCATTAAATATCATCATATTGGTAATGACGATAATTATTGTTCCAGTTGGTGGAATTTTATTCTATATGCAATTTAAAGTTAATACAATTGGTTATGCTCTTGCTGTACGTAAAACTGCTGGAGCAATGGTAGGAATGATTCCTTCTGGATTATATCTTGTTACCAGTGTTGCGTTATTCGTAGGTGTTCAAAGGTTAACATCATTTAATGTATTAGTTCAAGAACTATATTGTATTGAAATGCTAGCAAGAGTTAATGTTTTATGTTTAGATAAAACTGGTACGATTACTGATGGAACAATGTCTGTCCAAAATGTTATAGAGTATGATTTAATTGGAGGACTATCAACCAAAAATGTTGTAAGCGCCATGTTAAATGCTTTAGCTGATAAGAATTTAACCAGTGTGGCTTTAGAAGAAAAATTTGGTTTAGGAAAAAGAATAAAACATTCTGCAACTATTCCGTTTAGTAGCCAAAGAAAATATAGTGCAGTTACTTTCGAAAAATACGGAACTTTCGTTTTAGGAGCTCCAGAGTTTGTTTTAAAAAATAAGTTTTATACTGTCGAAAGTGATGTAACAAAATATGCTGCTGAAGGCTATCGTGTTTTAATAATTGCACATACGAGTGCTCAGATAGTTGATAATGAACTTGATCAATCAAACTTAAATGCTGTAGCATTAATTTTAATTGAAGATAACGTAAGACCAGATGCTATTGATACTATTAATTATTTCAAACGTTCTGGTGTTGAAGTAAAAGTTATTTCGGGAGACAATCCTTTAACTGTTTCAAAAGTGAGTGAAAGAGCTGGAATTAGAAATGCTAGTAAATATATTTCTTTAGATGGATTAACTGATGCAGAGGTTATTAGAGCAGCTAATAAATATACAGTCTTTGGGAGAGTTAGTCCTGTTCAAAAGAAGCTTTTAGTTCAAACTTTAAAACAAGAAGGAAATATTGTTGCCATGACAGGTGATGGAGTTAATGACATACTTGCCTTAAAAGAGGCCGATTGTTCAATTGCTGTTGCTTCTGGTAGTGAAGCAGCACGTAATGTAAGCCATCTTGTGTTGATGGATTCTAATTTCGGCTCAATGCCAAAGGTTGTTTCTGAAGGTAGACGTGTTATTAATAACATTGCTAAAGTTGCCTGTTTATATTTAACAAAAACAATATTTAGTTTCTTACTTGCAATGCAAGCTTTAAATAGCGGCGGAGCATATCCTATTAGTACAAGTCAACTATTTATGATTGATTTTCTATGTATAGGATTACCATCATTCGTATTGATATTAGAACCAAATAATGCCCAAGTAGAGGGTAAATTCTTGTATAGAATTATTCGAGGAGCTTTGCCTGGGGCAATTGCAATTTTAATAAGTTCAATGATTGTTTTCGCATTACAAGATGCTTTATATATGAATTTCCAAACATCTTCTACAATTATTGTTATAACAGCAACATTTACTTGTATGATGGTTTTATTTGAAGTTTGTAGACCGTTTAATTTCTTAAGAAAAACCTTATGTGGATTTGTCTTTACAATGTTTGTTTTTTTAACATTATTCATGCCGAAGTTCTTCGAATTTTCTCCAATGCTAAAAGTGGGAGATTATTATGATCAAAATGCGATGATTGAAACATATAGAGATGTTCCATCAATTGGTATTTCGAAAGCTGATTATTATATTATAGATGGTTATATAACTGATTATATAGCAACAGCTAACTCATTTAGTTGTTCGAACAAAAATGGTTTCTTAACAATAAATTCTATTGATACAAATTATCTTCTTAAAACTCCTGATTTAGTTAGTTCTAAAAATGGACTATTTGTTTTTGGCGGATATAAAACTGATATTTTAATTTCAGCGAAAGTTGAACTATTTATTGAAAGTGATGGAACTGTTTACCTTTATTCCGTTGAAGGTGAAGGCGAAAGTAAAATTATTCTTGAAAAACATAAAACATCATATAATGTAATGCCTACAGTTGTAAAAAATCCTAACGGATACTTTGTGATTAATGGAGAACAAACATCTATTGCGACAAACAATAAAACAACTGAAAAATATATCCGAAATAACAAATTATACCTAAATGGTAAAGAAACTGACTAAAAAATTGATCTACCTGAAATATCAAAAGGTGATACTCATTATGTAGTAGGTGGAACAGCAAGTAATTTGAATTACTATCATGGAACTCATAATATAACAATTGGAAATGATTGCTTTAT
Source organism: Anaeroplasmataceae bacterium (assembly GCA_031550255.1). Taxonomy (GTDB): domain Bacteria; phylum Bacillota_I; class Bacilli_A; order Acholeplasmatales; family Anaeroplasmataceae; genus JAVBOS01. Next base: position 15,572 of record JAVBOS010000162.1, read on the forward strand.
AATTGTTGATGGAATTAAAACAACGACTTCAACTATTCCATCAATAAGCGTTAGTAAAGAAGGATATTGGATTGTTAATGAAAAATATACTAATTTTGAAGCTAACAATAGAAATAGATTTACAGTTGGTGCTGATGAAGATGGACATTTAACAATTAATGGAACTGTAACTAGCTTTGATGTAAAAGTTGATATAAAACAAGGCGGTTATGTTGATCATTTACCTTTATCAAGTATGTTATTAATGATATTAATGTGCGCGATTTCTCTTCCGATGATGAGAATATTGAAACAAATAATTCCTTGGCTAAAAAGACAAGTTAAAAATATTACCATATTATTATCAAAATTTTAAAAGACTTGCATCTAACATTGTTGTTGGATGCTTTTTTTTATGATATAATCTTTTTAGACATGGTGAAAATATGATAAAAATTTATGGAAAAAACTGCATATATGAAGCAGTGAGAGCAAAAGCAAAACTATTAGAAGTCTTTGTTGAAGATAAACAGATAGATAAAGATGAAAACTTTATCAAGATGTTAACGGATAAAAAGGTTAAATTTAAAACTGTTTCAAAAAAAGAAATGGATAGTTTATTTGGTAGTGATCATCAAGGGTATGGAGCATATAGAGATGATTATGAATATAAGGATATAAGTGTTTTATTTAAAAATACAGATAAGAAGCAAGTTCTTATATTGGATGGAATAAATGATCCACATAATTTTGGAGCAATATTAAGAAGCGCTGATGCTTTTGGAGTAAGTGCGGTAATTATACCTAAACATCGAAGCGTTAGCATAACACAAACTGTTGCTAAAGTATCAACGGGAGCAATAGAATATATTGATGTAATTCAAGTAAATAATATTAACTATGCAATCAAAGAACTTAAAGAAAATGGATTTTGGATTGTTGGAACAGATGCTAGTGGGAATATGAAAGCAAAAGATATAGATAGCTCTTTATCCTTAGCTATTATTATTGGATCAGAAGGATTCGGAATGTCTAGACTTGTAAAACAACAATGCGATTTTGTTTTAAGTATTCCAATGGTTGGTCATGTTAATAGTTTAAATGCTAGTGTAAGTACAGGTATAGTATTAAGTTTACTAAATCAATAGAGGAGAAAAAATGAAACTGTTTTGGAATTTGAATGACTACGAGCTATTATATTTAATCTCGGAGCATAATGAAAGAGCAGTTGACCTTATGTATAAAAAATATAGCATGTATATAATTAAAGTAATCAATGAAATGAAAGTACAATTCGATACTAAAGATGAATATTTTCAAGAAGGATTAATCGTTTTGGATACAGCTATAAAAAAATATGATGACAAAATGGATGTACCTTTCTTTTCGTATTTTAATTTAATATTGAAAAGAAGATTATTCTATATACACAAAGAACATTATTCATATCATAAAAATGTGTTTTTTTCGGAAATAATAAATGATATAGCTCAAGATACATTTTCGGAGCAAGTTGAAAGTTATGCAGTTAAAAACATTACATTTAAAAAGGAAATAGACAATAAAATATATGAAGAGATAATATTAGGTAATCGGAGTATTAAAAGTTTTTCTATCAAATATGATATGAATGCTAAAGAAGTATATAACAAGGTTTATTATTTAAAGAAAAAACTTAAGATTATTTATAAATATTGACTTACAGTGGTATTTGTTATAAAATAACTTGTAAGCACTTTTTAAAGGTGGTTTTTTTATATGAGAAAAAAAATAATTTTAATTTGTTCACAATGCTTGAACAGAAATTACACAACAACAAAAAGCGAAACTTCGGATACTGTTCGCTTGGAAATAAAAAAATTTTGTTCAAGATGTAATTGTTACACGGTACATAAAGAAACAAAATAATTCTTTGGAGGAATTAATATGGCTATAAAACAAAAAAAACAAGAATTGAAAAAAAGTAGATTATGGGAATTGATAACTACAGAGCACAAGTGGGAAAACTATGCGTTCGTAGTAATTTCATTATTAACATTAGTATTGGGTGTTTTGATTTTAACAAGTGTTTTAACTGTAAAAAGTAATTTCCCATTATTAGGAGCAAAACCTAAATTATTTGCATGGATACTTGTTGGTATTTCATCATTTGGTTTAATTTATGCTTTATATCCTTTCTTTAAACCGGCTTGGCCTGAATTAAAGAAAGTAACTTGGCCAACTGGAAAAACTTTCGTTGGAAATTCAGTACGTGTATTTATTTTCGTTATTTGCATGGCATTAATATTTTTAGCTTACGATATTATTATTGCTGCATTAATGGGAAAAATTTTCTAGGTATTAGACATGAGTAGAAAATGGTATATAGCACAAACATATTCGGGGTATGAAAGTTCGGTTAAATTGGATTTAGAGCGCCGTATTAAAACTATGAATATGGAAGATAAAATTTATTCAATTTTAATTCCAGAAGAAGAATACGAAGAAACAAAAAAAGATGGTTCTAAAGTTAAGAAAATGCGTAAAATGTTTCCTGGATATATCTTTGTTGAAATGGAAGTAGACAAAGAAGTGGATGAAAAAGCTTGGTTTATGGTTCGTAACACACCAAAGGTAACTGGATTTTTAGGTTCAAGTGGTGGAGGAACAAAGCCGATTGCTTTACCACAAGAGGAAGTAAATAATATTTTAAAGAAAATTGGAAAATTAGAAAGACCAACATTGAATTTATTCATTGGGGACAAAGTACTTGTTACTAGTGGACCTTGGAGTGGGCAAATTGGAGAAATTAGTTCAATAAATGAAGAAAAAGAAACAGTTGTTGTATTTATTGAAATTTTCGGAAGAAGAACACCTTCTGAATTCCACTTTAATGAAGTAAAGAAAAATGATTAATTAAACGCCTTTTGGCGTTTTTTATTTTTAAAAAAAGATTGACATTGATTTTATCATTTGATATAATGTAAAAGCATGTATATGTGCGTAAAGCAAAATACATATGAATTAGTGGGAGGATTATCAGGATCCATTGTACCACGATCATTTAGAGAAGGAGGAAATAAATATGGCTAAACAAATTGTAAAGGTTGTAAAATTACAAATTCAAGCCGGAAAAGCGAATCCAGCTCCACCAGTAGGTCCAGCACTAGGACAAGCGGGAGTAAATATTCCAGGATTCTGTTCACAATTTAATGAACAAACTAAAGATAAGATGGGATATATACTACCTGTAGTTATTTCAGTTTACGATGACCGTTCATTTACATTCGTTGTAAAGACTCCACCAGCTTCAGATTTATTAATGAAGGCTGCTGGAATTCAAAAAGGTTCTGCAAACTCAAAGAAAACTAAAGTTGCGACTATTTCTAGAGCTAAAGCAAGAGAAATTGCACAAATGAAGATGCCTGACTTAAATGCTAACGACATTGAAGCAGCAACTAACATCATCGCAGGTACTGCCAAGAATATGGGTATCGTTGTCGAAGATTAATTAAGGTTGTTTAAATACGACCTAAAGTTGTGGGAGGATATCCCGCTATACCACATTTTAGGAGGATAAAAATGAAGAGAGGAAAAAAATACGTTGAAGCTGCAAAATTAGTAGATTCTAATAAAAAATATTCATTAGAAGAAGCTTTTGAATTAGTAATCAAAACTTCAACTGCTAAATTTGATGCAACAGTTGAAACTGCTGTTCGTCTATCATTAGATCCACGTAAAGCTGAACAAAATCTTCGCGGTTCTATCGTGTTACCACATGGTACAGGTAAAACTCGTAAAGTATTAGTTATAGCTCGTGGAGCAAAAGCTCAAGAAGCGGAAGCTGCTGGAGCAGATTTTGTTGGTGATTCAGATATGATCAATAAAATCAACCAAGGTTGGTTTGAATTTGATATTATCGTTGCTACACCAGATATGATGGGTGAATTAGGACGTTTAGGACGTGTATTAGGACCAAAAGGTTTAATGCCAAATCCAAAAACTGGAACAGTAACTATGGACGTTGCTAAAGCTATCACGGAAATTAAAAATGGTAAAGTTGAATACCGTACAGATAAATCTGGAAATATTCAAGTGCCACTAGGAAAAGTATCTTTCGGTGCTGCTAAACTTGCTGATAACTTCAGAGCAGTTTACTCAGTATTAGTAAAGAGCCGCCCTTCAACTGTAAAAGGTCAATATGTTAAGAACATCGCTGTTTCTTCAACAATGGGACCTGGTGTAAAAGTTGAAATAGAACAATAATAAATAATACCGAAGACAGTAGGTGTGCTTAGGCACTTAATTTCTACCGAGGAACAAGATATGATTCTTAAATCTTTTCTGTCTTTGGGTAGAAAATATTTTTCATTTAAAAAAAACGGAGGTGTCAGAATGGAAAAACAAATTATTCTTAACAAACAAGAAGAAGTAAAACAAACTGTAGAGAAAATTAAAAGTTCAAAAGCAGTTTTAGCGTTTAACTATCAAGGTTTAACGGTTAAATCATTCCAAGAATTAAGAAATAATCTTCGTAAAGATGGTTGCGAAATTTGTGTATTGAAAAATAACATAGTTCGTCGTGCTGCTCAAGAATTAGGATATAATGCATTTGCGGATGTATTAAGCGGTCCTAAAGCAGTTATATTCTCATTTAACGACATTATTGCACCAGCAAAAGGAATTTTCCAATTCGCTAAAAATAACGAATTAGTAAAAATTGCTGAAGCAGGAATTGTTGATGGAGACGTTTATACGTTTGCTCAATTACAAGAATTAGCAACATTACCATCATACGAAACATTATTAACACAATTAGCTGCAGGTATGTTAGGAACAGTAAGACAATTAGCTGTTGGTCTTAACATGTTATGCGAAGAACAAGCCTAATAATTAAAAAAATATTATAAATATACGGAGGAAAATGAAAATGGCTAAATTAACAAAAGAAGTATTTATTGAAGCTTTAAAAGAAATGACTATCCTTGAAATCAAAGGTTTAGTTGATGCAATGAAAGAAGAATTCGGAATCGATCCAAGTGCTGTTGCTGCTGCTCCAGCTGCTGCAGGTGCTGCTGCTGTTGTTGAACAAACAGAGTTTGATGTAATTTTAAAAGACGGTGGAGCTCAAAAAATCCAAGTTATTAAAGTTGTTAAAGACATCACTGGTTTAGGATTAAAAGAAGCTAAAGACTTAGTTGACGCAGGTGGAAAACCAGTTAAAACTAAAGTAAGCAAAGCTGAAGCTGAAGACTTAAAAGCTAAATTAGAAGCTGCTGGTGCAGTTGTTGAAGTTAAGTAATTAACTAAATGTGTAAGACCTGGGATAACATCTCAGGTTTTTGCACCTATTTTTAGTATGAACAATAATCACTATTATTCGAAAAATAACGACAATTTAATATCAAAACCACAAAATTTTAAATTGAATATTTTAGAACATACATTTGAATTTCAAACTGATTCTGGCGTTTTTTCTAAAAATTATATTGATTTTGGTTCGTACACAATGCTTAAAACATTTAAACCTGATATAGATGGGCCTATACTTGATGTAGGTTGCGGATATGGACCAATTGGAATCGTTATATCAAGGGTATTTGATAGAGAAGTTTTGATGTTAGATATAAATGATCGTGCAATAAAATTAGCAAGTGAAAATGCTGAATTAAACAAAGCAACAAAAGCGGTTGCTAAACAAAGTAACATATATGAAATTTTAAATAATGATAAGTTTGCAAGTATAATTACAAATCCGCCCATAAGAGCAGGAAAAAAAGTAGTATACGATATTTATGATGGAGCTTATAACCACTTGTTACCCGGAGGATCACTTTGGGTAGTTATACAAAAAAAGCAAGGAGCGCCTTCCTCAATTGAACATCTTCAAAAGATATTTGGGAATTGTGAAATTGTAGATAAAGAAAAAGGTTATTTTATTTTAAAATGCATTATGACAACTATTGACTAATTTGCAAAAAAGTTGTATAATGTTAAAATGCTAATTATGGCATTTTTGTGTTTTTAGCATAAAAAATTATTATTAAGGGGTGGTTTTGTAATGAATTACAAAAACGTTAACTATGGTAAAAAAGCTATAAGACGAAACTACTCAAAGGTTCGTACTGAAGTTGAACTTCCTAATCTTATTGAAGTTCAAACTAAGTCTTTTGACTGGTTTGTTGAAGCCGGTTTAAAGGAACTGTTTGATGACATTTCTCCAATTAGTTCTTACAACGGAGATTTAAAAATCTATTTTGGAGATTATCATTTCGATAATCCGAAATATGATATTGTCGAATCAAAATTTAGAGATATTAACTATTCTCGCCCATTAAAGGTGAAAGTTAAACTTGAAAATGGTTCAACAGGAGAAGTATTAGAACAAGAATTATTTATGGGTGATATACCTTACATGACACCAGTTGGTACATTCGTTATCAATGGGGCTGAACGTGTAATTATCAGCCAAATTGTTCGTTCTTCTGGAGTTTATTACTCAAAAGAAATTGATAAGAAAACAGGACAAGTAAAATTTTCTGGGCAAGTTATTCCTACTAGAGGAGCTTGGTTAGAATATGAAATAGGTTCTAAAGACGTATGGTATGGAAAGTTGGATCGTTCTAAGAAGATTCCAATAACAACATTATTACGTGCTTTTGGTCTATCTAAAAATAAGCAAATTATTGACTTGTTTGGAGAATCTGATTTCTTAAATGCTACATTTGAAAAAGATACTACAACTGATAGTGAAGAAGCAGCGATTGAAGTATATTCAAAATTACGTCAAGGTGAAAAAGTTCCAGTTGATGGGGCTCGTAACCTTATTGAGTCACGTCTTTTTGATGATCGTCGTTATGATTTACAAAAAGTTGGACGTTTTAAATATAACCTAAAATTAGATTTATTTAATAGAGCTAAAGGTCATTATATTGTTAAAGATATCGTTGCAAAAGATGATATTTTTGATGATGTAACAGGAGAATTAGTATTTACTAAAGGAACTAAAATTGCTGCCAAAGATTCTAAAATCGTTGGAGATATTTTAGAGAACTTAAAAAAAGCTCGTTCTATTTTTAGAACAAAAATAAATATGGGTGAAACATTAGGTGAAGATCCATATTGTGAAATATTAGAAGTTAAAGTTATCGAAGGAGATAATAGCCATAATGTAAAAATTATCGGTAATGACTCTCGCGAAGATAAATTACATATTACGATGTCTGATATCGTAGCTTCTATTAGTTATTATTTCAATTTATACCAAAATGTTGGGCACTTAGATGATATCGATCACTTAGGTAATAGACGTTTACGTTTAATTGGTGAATTATTAAAGAACCAATTTAGAATTGGATTTACTAAATTAGAAAAGAATATTGTGGACAGAATGTCAACTGTTGATGCTCATGAAGCAACACCACAAAATTTAATTAATATTAAACCTCTTACTTCATCATTAAAAGAATTCTTTGGATCAAGTCAATTATCTCAATTCATGGACCAAATTAATCCATTAGCTGAAATAACACAAAAACGTCGTATTTCTGCTTTAGGTACTGGTGGTATCGCTAGAGACCGCGCAGGGGTTGAAGTTCGTGACGTACATGACTCGCATTACGGAAGAATGTGTCCAATTGAAACACCAGAAGGTCCATCAATCGGGTTAATCACATCTTTAGCAAGTTATGCCAAAATTAATGAATATGGATTTATTGAAACTCCATATTTAATTGCAAAGTTTGATGAAAATGGAAATAAATATATTTCAGATGAACAAATCTATTTATCTGCTGATAAAGAAGAAGGTGTAGTAATTGCCTCAGCTTCAACAGCATTAGATAGTGAAGGACATATTATTGAAGAACGTGTAATCGGTCGTCGTAATGGAGAAACAGAAATTGTTAGTCCAGAAGAAGTTGATTATATGGACGTAAGTCCTAAACAAGTAGTATCAGTTGCTGCTTCTTGTATACCATTCCTTGAACATGACGACGCTACTCGTGCGCTAATGGGTGCGAACATGCAACGTCAAGCTGTTCCAATTATCAATCCTGAAAGTCCAATCGTTGGTACTGGTATGGAACATAAAGCTGCTAAAGATAGTGGTAGTGCTTGTGTTTCTGTTATGCCTGGTATCGTTGAATATGTTGATGCTAAAAAAATAGTTGTTAAAGAAACAGATGCAAATGTAAGAACATATAAATTATATCAATTCTTACGTTCAAACTCTTCAACTGTTGTATTCCAACGTCCAATTGTTGCTGTTGGTGAACAAATTGAAGCTGGTCAAATTTTAGCAGATGGTCAATCTATGCAAAATGGTGAATTAGCTTTAGGTCGTAACGTACGTGTTGCATTTATGACTTGGGACGGATATAACTTTGAAGATGCTGTTATTATGAGTGAAAAACTTGTAATGAATGACGTTTATACTTCAGTTCATATCGATGAATTTGAAATAGAAGCTCGTGATACAAAATTAGGTAAAGAAGAATTTACTTGTGAAGTACCTAACGTAAGTGATGAAATGAAGAAAAACTTAGATGCTGATGGAATAATTATTCCAGGTTCTGAAGTTAAAGAAGGAGATATCCTTGTAGGAAAAATCACTCCAAAAGGATTGACTGATCCAACTCCAGAAGAAAAATTATTATTAGCAATCTTTGGTGAAAAATCTCGCGAAGTTAGAGATACTTCTTTACGTGTTCCACATGGTGGAGGCGGAATTGTTCAAAGTATTCAACATTTCAAAAAGTCTAAAGGTGATGAATTAGCACCTGGTGTTAACGAAGTAGTTAGAGTATATATAGTTCAAAAACGTAAAATCTCTGAAGGAGATAAGATGGCTGGACGTCATGGTAATAAAGGGGTTATTTCTCGTATTTTACCAGAAGAAGATATGCCATTTACAGCAGATGGAGAACCTATCGATATCATGCTTAATCCACAAGGGGTACCAAGCCGTATGAATATCGGGCAAGTTCTTGAATTACATTTAGGTATTGCTGCAAAAAAATTAGGAATTAAAGTTGCTACTCCAGTATTCGACGGAGTATCATTAGAAGATTTAGAAGAAATTATGGCTGAAGCTGGAATGGCTCCAGATGGAAAAGAATTATTATATGATGGACGTACTGGAGAACCATTCGAAAATCGTATAACTGTTGGTATGATGTACATGATTAAATTAAGTCACATGGTTGACGACAAATTACATGCACGTTCTGTTGGACCATATACATTAGTAACACAACAACCAATGGGTGGTAAAGCACAAAACGGAGGACAACGTTTCGGAGAAATGGAAGTTTGGGCTCTTGAAGCATATGGAGCTGCTCATACATTACAAGAAATGTTAACAGTTAAATCAGATGATATCGTTGGAAGAAATAAAGTATTCCGTGCTATCGTTGACGGTGCACCAATTCCGGAAGCAAGTATTCCAGAATCATTTAGAGTATTAACACGTGAATTACAAGCATTAGGAATTCATGTTGAATTAATCACTGAAAGTGGAGAAAATGAAGTTAACAAATCATTAGTTGATCCTGAAAGTGATGATTATATCGGAAAATACGGAATATAGGAGGGCTTATTAAATGAGTAAATTATACAAAAATTTTAGAGTTAGATTAGCATCTCCAGAAGAAATATTAGGTTGGTCATATGGTGAAGTTAAAAAACACGAAACTATTAACTATCGTACTTTAAAACCAGAACCAGATGGATTATTCTGTGAAAGAATATTCGGACCAATGAAAGATTTCCAATGTGCGTGTGGTAAAGCTAAGCGCAATATTGATAAAGGTAAAATTTGTGAAAAATGTGGTGTTGAAATCACTGAAAGTAAAGTACGTCGTGAAAGAATGGGGCATATTAAATTAGCAAGCCCTGTTGTTCATACGTGGTTTTTAAGAAATACTCCATCACGTTTAGCAATTTTATTAAATATCAAAGCGAAAGATTTAGAAGAAGTTGTTTATTTAGCTTCTTACATTGTTACTGATCCAGGAAAAACTTCTTTAGCATATAAACAAGTTTTATCTGAAGCAGAATATCAAAGATATTATGAAGAATATGGAAATGGTTTTAAAGCCCAAACTGGTGCTGAAGCCGTTAGAACATTATTATTAGAATTAAATTTAGAAAAAGAAATAACAATTTTACGTAAATTATTAAAATCACCTTCAAAACAAAAACGTGATAATGTAATTAAACGTCTTGAAGTTGTTGAATCTTTCTATTCATCTGATAATAAACCAGAATGGATGATTTTAGAAGTATTACCTGTAATTGCTCCTGATTTACGTCCAATGGTTCAATTAGATGGTGGGCGTTTTGCTACTACAGACTTAAATGATTTATATCGTCGTATTTTAAACCGTAATAACCGTTTAAAACGTCAATATGAACAAAATGCACCTCATTTAATTACTAAAAATGAAAAACGTATGTTACAAGAAGCAGTTGATGCTTTAATTGATAACTCTAAACGTGGTAAAAAAGCCGCTGTTGAAAAGAATCGTCATTTAAAATCATTATCAGACATGTTACGAGGTAAGCAAGGACGTTTCCGTCAAAACTTACTTGGTAAACGTGTTGACTATTCTGGACGTTCAGTTATCGTTGTTGGACCAGATTTAAAAATGTACCAATGTGGTATTCCAAAAGAAATGGCTTTAACATTATTTAAACCATTTGTTATTCGTGAATTAATTCGTGATGGATTAAGCATTAGTGCAGCTAAAAAAGCTTGTGAACATCAAGAAGATAATGTATGGGGAATATTAGAAGGGGTTGTTCAAGAACATCCAGTATTATTAAACCGTGCACCTACACTTCATAGATTAGGTATTCAAGCTTTCGAACCTAAATTAATTGAAGGAAAAGCTATTAGATTACATCCACTTGTTACAACAGCATTTAATGCTGACTTTGACGGGGACCAAATGGCTGTTCACGTTCCATTAAGTTTAGAAGCTCAAGCAGAAGCGAGATTATTAATGTTAGCTTCAAATAACATTCTTAACCCTAAAGATGGTAAACCAGTTGTTACTCCATCTCAAGACATGGTTTTAGGTAACTATTACTTAACTATGGAAAGAGTTGGTCAATTAAATGAAGGACATTTCTTTAAGGATTATGAAGAAGCATATTTAGCTTATAAAAATAATGAAATAACATTACATACTCGTATTTTCGTTGATCCAAAAACATTAGCACCATCAAGATTTGCTAATAATGATTTAACGAATAAATATTTATTTACAACTTTAGGAAAAATGATTTTTAATAATATTTTACCTTTAGAGTTCCCATATATCAATGAACCTACTGATGCTAACTTAACAGTTGCTACACCAGATAAGTATTTCTTGAATACAAAGGTTGAAAGATCATATGAAAATTTAATGTTATCACCTGAAGTTTCACCGTTTAAGAAGAAATTCTTAGCAAGAATCATTGCTGAAGTATTTAAACAATTTCAAATTACTGAAACATCTAAGATGCTAGACCGTCTAAAAGATTTAGGATTCCAATATTCAACAATTTCTGGTATTACTATTTCTGCTTCAGACGTTCAAGTTTATAAAGAAAAAGGAAAATTAATTGCTAAAGCAGAAGAAAAAGTTGATAAAGTACGTGATTTGTTTGACATGGGATTATTAACCAATAAAGAACGTTCTAAGTTAGTTGCTAAAGAATGGGCGCAAACTCGTGATGATATCCAATCAGGATTGTGGAAAGATTTATCTCAACAAAAAGATAATCATATTTTCATGATGGCCGATTCAGGATCACGTGGTAGTGAATCAAACTTTGCACAATTAGCCGGAATGCGTGGTTTGATGAACAATACATCAGGGCAAGTAATTGAAGTTCCTGTTAAAGCTAACTTCCGTGAAGGATTAACGGTATCAGAATTCTTTATTTCTACCCATGGTTCACGTAAAGGTTCAACAGATACTGCCTTAAAAACAGCTGAATCAGGATATTTAACAAGACGTTTAGTTGACGTAAGTCAAGATGTTATTGTTTCAGAATCTGATTGTAAAACTGAAAAAGGTATGTATTTAAGTGATATTGTTGATGAAGGTGGAAAAGTTGTTGTTCAACTTTCAGATCGTATTTTAGGAAGATTTGCGGCAAGAGATGTAATTCATCCAGAAACTGGAGAAATTATTTGTCGTCGTAATGAGTTAATTGATAATATCATCTGCGAAAAAATTACAGAAGCAAAAATAAAAACAGTTTGTATTCGTTCAAACTTAACATGTAACTCAAAAACAGGTGTTTGTATGAAATGTTACGGACGTAACTTGGCTACAAATAAAATCGTTGAAGTTGGGGAAGCAGTTGGTACAATTGCTGCTCAATCAATTGGAGAACCAGGTACACAATTAACGATGCGTACTTTCCATAGTGGAGGGGTTGCTTCAACTGCCGATATTACTCAAGGGTTACCACGTGTTCAAGAATTATTTGAAGCACGTAAACCAAAAGGTAAGGCTGCAATTTCTGAAATAGATGGTGTTGTTAAATCAATTGAAAAAACAAATAGTGGATTAGTAATTACTGTTGTTGGATCAAATGAAGAAAAGAGTTATGTTGTCGAAGTTACTTCAGAATTATTAGTTGATAAAGGTTCACAAGTTATTCGTGGTCAAAAATTAGTTAAGGGTTCAATTGCTCCTAAAGAATTATTACGTGTTACGGATACAGAATCTGTTCAAAAATATATTATTGAAGAAGTTCAAAAAGTATATCGTTCACAAGGTGTAGAAATTTCTGATAAACATATCGAAATTATCGTTCGCCAAATGATGAGAAAACTTCTTGTTATTCGTGAAGGAACTACAAATTTACTTCCTGGACGTGAAGTATCATTAAAAGACTTTAATGAAGCTTGTCGTCAAGTGTTGATGCAAGGTGGAGAACTTCCAGTTGCTAGACCAGTTTTATTAGGTATTACAAAAGCTTCATTAAGTTCAGATTCATTCTTATCAGCTGCTTCATTCCAAGAAACTACACGTATCTTAACTGATGCTGCAATTAAAGGTAAATCGGATGATTTATTCGGATTAAAAGAAAATGTAATCATTGGTGGATTAATTCCAGCTGGAACAGGTCTTTTAGTTGAAGAAAGTTTTGAATGCGAACATAAAGAAATAGAAGAATTATTTGAAGAAGTTTCACCAACATACGCATCTGTTAAAAAGAGTGTTGTTGTTGAAGAGGATGAAGAAGACGAAGAAGATGAATTATTTGTAAATGATTACTCTGAAGATGATTCTTTTGAAGACGAAGAATAGTTTTTAACCAAAGAATTTCTTTATTTAAAACAAATAGAACATTTAGAAAAAAAGACACCTAAATTTTAGGTGTCTTTTTGATTTTATATATATGGCAGTTGCGAATGGGGTCGAACCATCATTGAGGCCTTAGGAGGGCCTAGTAATATCCTTTATACTACGCAACCATTTGCACTACAATTATAGCATAAAAGTGGTATAAATCAACTAAATGTAGGAAACACTAGTGAATGTGTGCATAGGTAAAAGTAAGAATTTTATTAAAAAAATCAAAAAAAATATGTATATCACAAAAAAAGTGATTTAACGCAATTAAGCCATTTTTAAAATACACTCATTCTGGTGTGTCGTATATATTGAAAAAATATAAAAAAACGTTAAAAAATTTCTTTTTTTTTGTTGACTTCAAAGAACAATTTATGTATAATTTACATGCTGTGAAAAAATAACATATTGTTATATTTAAATAACTATCACAACTTTGGTAGAAAGGAGAAATTTTAAATGCCAACAATAGAACAATTAGTACGCAAAGGTAGAACTGATAAAACAAGTAAATCTAAATCTCCAAGCTTAGGGGTTGGATTCAATACATTAAAGAAACGTTATATTAGTCTTAACTCACCACAAAAACGTGGAGTATGTACACGTGTTACAACAATGACACCTAAAAAACCTAACTCAGCTTTACGTAAATACGCTCGTGTTAGATTAACAAATGGAATCGAAATCACTGCTTATATTCCAGGAGAAGGACATTCATTACAAGAACATAGTACAGTTTTAATCCGTGGTGGACGTGTTAAAGACTTACCAGGGGTTCGTTACCATATCATCCGTGGTACATTAGATACTACAGGTGTTGCAAACCGTTTACAAGCTCGTTCAAAATACGGAGCTAAGAAACCTAAAGCAGGAGCTAAAGGAGCACCAGCTAAGGGAGCACCAGTTAAAGGTAAAAAATAATTATTAACTATTAAATAGAAGGAGGAATCAGAATATGCCTCGTAAGGGACACATCGCTAAAAGAGACGTACTTCCAGATCCAATTTATGGTTCTAAATTAGTAACTAGAGCAATTAACTCAGTTATGTTAGACGGAAAAAAAGGAACTGCGCAAGCTATAATTTATGGAGCTTTAGACAGAATCAAAGAAATGACTGGTCAAGATCCATTAGAAGTATTTAATGCAGCATTAAATAATATAATGCCTGTATTAGAAGTAAGAAGCCGCCGTATTGGTGGACAAAACTATCAAGTACCTGTTGAAGTTAGACAAGAAAGAAAACAAACATTAGGTTTAAGATGGTTAACAAAATATTCTCGTTTAAGAAATGAAAAAACAATGGAAGAAAGATTAGCAAAAGAATTAATCGATGCATCTAACGGAAATGGTGCTTCAGTTAAAAAACGTGAAGATACTCATAAAATGGCAGAAGCAAATAAAGCATTTGCACACTACCGTTGGTAATTTTAAGGAGCTCATAGATAATGCCAAGACAATATTCGTTTGAAAAAACACGTAACATTGGTATCATGGCGCACATCGATGCTGGTAAAACAACATCAACTGAGCGTATTTTATACCATACAGGAAAAATCCATAAAATAGGAGAAACGCATGACGGAGCTTCTGTAATGGATTTCATGGAACAAGAAAAAGAACGCGGAATCACTATTTCATCAGCAGCTACAACAGCTGTTTGGAAAGGACACCGTATTAATATCATTGACACTCCAGGTCACGTTGACTTTACTGTAGAAGTAAGTCGTTCATTACGTGTATTAGACGGAGCCGTTACTGTATTAGATGGTCAAGCGGGAGTTGAACCTCAAACTGAAACAGTTTGGCGTCAAGCTACAGACTATAACGTACCTCGTATTGTATTCGTTAACAAAATGGATAAAATGGGTGCAGACTTCGCATATTCAATTAGCACTATTCATGATCGTTTAGGAGCTAAAGCTTGTGCAGTTCAATGGCCAATGGGAGCAGAAGATACTTTCAAAGGACAAATGGACATAATTGAAAGAAAAGCTTATTTCTATCATGGAGATAAAGAAGAAAACTATACAGTTGAAGATATTCCAGCTGAATATAAAGACATTGTAGAAGAAAAAAGAAATGAATTAATTGAAACAATCGCTGAATTCGATGAAGAATTAATGATGAAATATTTAGATGGTGAAGAAATTAGTATTGAAGAAATCAAGAAAGTTATTCGTAAAGCTACATTATCAGTTGAATTCTTCCCAGTATTCTGTGGATCAGCTTTCAAAAACATGGGTGTTAAACTTGTGTTAGATGGTGTTCTTGATTATTTACCATGTCCAACTGAAGTTCCTGCTATCGTAGGACACAATTCACATGGTGAAGAAGTTACAGTTGACCAATCTGATGATGCTGAATTCTCAGCATTAGCATTTAAAGTTGTTACTGACCCGTTCGTAGGAAAATTAACTTATTTCCGCGTTTATTCAGGACAAATGTCTTCAGGATCATACATTTTAAATACTACTAAAGGTGTTAAAGAACGTTTAGGACGTATAATGCAAATGCATGCTAACCACCGTGAAGAAATCAAAGAAGTATTCTCAGGAGATATTGCTGCTGCAGTAGGTCTAAAAGGAACTATTACAGGAGATACATTAACTCATGAAAAAGGAGATATCATTCTTGAATCAATGGTATTCCCTGAACCAGTTATTAATGTAGCTGTTGAACCTAAAACTAAAGCTGACCAAGACAAAATGACTGCAGCTTTAATTAAACTAGCAGAAGAAGATCCAACTTTCAGAACATACACTGATTCAGAAACAGGACAAACTATTATTGCCGGAATGGGTGAATTACACCTTGACATCATTGTTGACCGTATGAAACGTGAATTCAGCGTTGAAGCTAACGTAGGTGCTCCACAAGTATCTTACCGTGAAACTATTACATTAGCTGCTGAAGTTGAAGGAAAATTCATTCGTCAATCAGGTGGACGTGGACAATACGGACACTGCTGGATTAAATTTGAACCAAATCCTGAAAAAGGATATGAATATGTTGATGCTATCGTTGGTGGAACAGTTCCTCGTGAATATATTCCAGTAATTGATAAAGGATTACAAGATGCATTGCCAAATGGTATTATTGCTGGATATC
Organism: Anaeroplasmataceae bacterium; assembly: GCA_031550255.1. GTDB lineage: Bacteria > Bacillota_I > Bacilli_A > Acholeplasmatales > Anaeroplasmataceae > JAVBOS01. Next base: position 32,000 of record JAVBOS010000162.1, read on the forward strand.
CAGTAATTGATATTAAAGCTACTTTATTTGATGGATCATACCATGACGTAGACTCATCAGAAATGGCTTATAAAATTGCTGCATCTATGGCTCTTAAAGCAACAAAAGACAAATGTAAACCAGTATTATTAGAACCAATCATGGTTGTAGACGTAACAGTTCCTGAAGATTATGTAGGAAACGTTATCGGAGATATTACAAGCCGTCGTGGACGTCTTGAATCTCAAGAAAAACGTGGAAATGCATTAAGCATTCGTTCTTATGTACCATTAGCTGAAATGTTCGGATATGCTACTGCATTACGTTCTAATACACAAGGACGTGGAACATTTATTATGCAAATGCATCATTATGAAGCTTGCCCTCGTTCAATTCAAGAAGAAATTGTTAAAAAACGCGGACAATAATTTAAAAAGAATTACACTACTTGATTTTTAAACCCATTTATTATAAAATAATAATGGTAAAAAATAGTAATAAAAAATAATTAGGAGGCCCAAATAATATGGCAAAACAAAAATTTGAACGTACTAAACCACATGTTAACATTGGAACAATTGGACACGTTGACCATGGAAAAACAACTTTAACTGCTGCTATTAGTACAGTATTATCTAAAAAAGGATTTGCAGAAGCAAGAGCTTATGATCAAATCGACAGTGCACCAGAAGAAAAAGAACGTGGAATCACAATCAATACTTCTCACGTTGAATATCAAACAGAAACTCGTCACTACGCTCACGTAGACTGTCCAGGACATGCTGACTACGTTAAAAACATGATTACAGGAGCTGCTCAA